>JACCWU010000323.1 GCA_013697465.1 Actinomycetota bacterium
GTGGCGCTGATCGCCGGCATGCAGGTCGGTGGGGGGGCCGTCGATCTCGTCGGGCTCTACCTTCTTGCGCTACTCGTCAACTTCTGCGGCTTCTTCTGGTCCGGCGGGCTCGCGATGCGCTTCCGCACGATTCAGGCGGCGCCCCTGATGCAGATGCCCGTCTTCCTCGTGCTCTTCTTCGCGCCGGTCTATGTGCCGCTCGAGCTACTCGAGGGCTGGATCGAGAGCGTGGCGTCGTTGAACCCGCTGACGTACATCCTCGAGACCGGCCGTGGGTTCGTCGCCGGTGATGCGCCGCACGTTTTCGGCGCGTTTGCGCTGGCGATCGGGCTCGGCGCGGCGTTCTGGACGTGGGCGCTCTTCGGTCTTCGCAACGCCGAGACCGCAGGCGGGTAGACCCCACCGGGTCTCACCACGGCTGGAAGAGCTACGCCTGGTCGAGGACGCGAAGGCAGACCTCGACGACCTGAGGGTCGAACTGCCAGCCGGCGCCATCCTCGAGCCGCGTTCGGGCCACGTCCACACTGAGTGCTCGCCGGTACGGACGGTCCGTGGTCATCGCGTGGAAGGCATCGCAAACGAAGATGATCCGCGACTCGATGGGTATCGCCTCGCCGGCGATTCCGTCCGGATACCCGGTGCCGTCAAAGCGCTCGTGACAGGCGCGGACGATCCCGCGCACCTCCTCGAGCTGCGCGATGGGAGCAAGGATGCGCTCTCCCAGGATCGGGTGCCTTTCCATGATCCCTCGCTCCCGCGGCGAGAGCGGCCCCGGCTTCGTGAGGATCTCTGATGGGATTCCGAGCTTGCCGATGTCGTGGAAGAGGGCGCCGAGCTCGAGCCGCTTCAGCTCCCTTGGCTCGAGCCCGAGCTCGACCCCGATCCGGAGGGCGAGGTCCGTGATCCAGCGTGCGTGCGAGGACGTGTACTCGTCGTTCGCCTCGAGCGCGTTCGCCAGTGCTTCGACGGTCGAGACGAATGTCCGCTCCAGTGTCTCGTAGCTCGAGGCGCTCTGCAGGGCGAGCTTCGTCTGCTGCGCGAGGCCGCCGAGCAGATCGAGCTCTCGCTTCCCGTATGCGGTCTCCGTCGGGACAGCCGCCGCGATGACGCCGTGGCAGCCTTCGACGACAAAAGGTGCCATCGCGAATCGGCCATCCAGATTCGGGGGCGGCCGAGTTATCGCAGCGTAGTCTGAGGCCTCGAGGAAGTACGGCTCCGTGCGCGTTAGCCACTGTTCTGCCGCGCTGGCCGGAACCGCCATGAGCGGATTGGGCTCGGCGGGATCGCCCGGGCTCGTCGCGATGCGGGTGAGGTCGCCGGTTCGGGCATCCTGAAGCCAGAGCGAGGTGCGTGGGCTCGAGAGGACCTGCGCGGCGCGGTCGACGACTCGCCTGGCAACCTCTGCGATGCCCTGGGCCTCGGCGAGCTCGCGGGAGAACTCGAGCAGGGCTGTCGCGCTCTCCGCCTCGCGACGCTGTGCTTCATACAACCGGGCGTTCTCGAGCGCGACCGAGGCGTGCCCGGCGAGCACCTCCATGACGCGGAGATCGTCCTCGTCGAACTGGTCGAGTCCAAGCTTTGAGATGACGATGACGCCCGTGGTCCGCGCTCCAAAGGTGAGGGGGACGACCAGTAGCGATTCCTCGATCTCCACGGTGCCTGCGATCTGCTCGCCGAACTCACTCCGCGCGGCGTTGCCCACGAGAAGTGCCTCTCCGGTGTTGGCGACGTGCCCGGTGACCCCGTACCCCACCTTGATCCTGGAGAGCTCGACCGTCGCGCCGGGCTCGGACGCGGTCAGATCTCCTCGGAACGCAATCGGGAGCAGGTCCTGCCCGTCGCGGATGAAGACTCGACAGTTGTGGTTATCGATGAGGAGCCGAAGCTCGTCGGCGATCGTCAGGCCGATCTGCGCGACGTCGTCGAGCCGCGCGAGCTTGCCCGAGAGGCTCTGGAGCATCTTCAGGTGTGCGATCGAGCGAACGTCGGCGCGACGGGTCTCCTCCTCCGAGGGCCGCTCGGTCGTCGTCTCGTCGAACAGAAGCACGAGTCCGTCGCCGCGTGTCTTCGCAGTCATCATCGCCGCCTCCGCGCAAGCCACGAGCTCACGGGGGTTCGCGGCGTCCTCGGGACCGACCGCGATGCCGGTCGACACCGTCAGCCGCCCCACAGCCTCGGTCTCGAGCTCCGCCAGCCGCTCCCCGAGGCGCTGGGCGAGCGCGAGCGCCATCCTGACGTCGCCCGAGGGGAGAATAATCCCGAACTCCTCTCCGCCGACGCGGCAGACGATGTCCGTCGCGCGAACCGAGGCTCGAAGAACGTCCGCCACCTCGAGCAGGACCTGGTCGCCGACGCCGTGTCCGTAGACGTCGTTGACCTTCTTGAAGTCGTCGAGGTCGAGCATGACGAGGGCGACGGTGTCGTGCTCGGCCGAGGCCCGGATGAGCTCCTCCCGGAGACGATCGTGGAAGGTGCGGTGGTTGTAGAGGCCGGTCAGCGCATCGGTCGAAGCCTGATGCTCGAGCGTTGCCCTGACGTGCGCGTTGTCGAGCGCCAGGGCAGCGGCATCTCCGAAACGGTCGGCAAGCAGGAACTCCTCCTCTGTGAACTTCGCATGCTCGCCCACGCGATAGATGTTCAGGGTCCCCTGCAGGCGGCCGCGCGCGATGAGGGGGACGGCGATCAGGGCCTCGGGCTCGACCGGCGTTCCGGGGACGAAGCGCACCCGGGGATCGAGGTGAGCCTGGTTCGAGAGCACCGGCTCGCGATGCTCGACCGCCCACCCGGTGATCCCCTCGCCGAACGAAAAGCGCTCGCTCATGACCTCGTTTGCCCACTTGCTCCGCGCGAGAACCGGGATCAGCTCGCGCTTCGCCTCGTCGGCTTCGTAGATGTGCACGTCCTCGTAGGGGATGAGCTCGGCGAGCGTGTCTGCGATGCGCTCCAGCAGAGCGTCGACGTTCTCCTCGGAGAGAACGTCGTGGAAGATCTCGGCGAGCCGGCGGTACGGCTCGACCGGCCGAAGCGTGGCCGCAGGCTCCCGCGCCTCCTCCGGGGAGACGAGGCTCACCTGGGGATTGGCCGCAGGCTCGATAGGCGCAGGGTCCGACATGAGAAATAAGGCCTCGACCGGGTCATCGGACGTGAGGGCGGTGTGCTTGAGATCCCTCTGCGAAGATCCGCTCTCGTGCAACCTCCGACGGACGCCCGGATCGCGCTCCTCGAGCGGCTGATCGACCACGCACCGCTCTTCCCGCCGGCGTCGCTGGAGCTCGCCGAAGCGCTCGACGAGGATCACGACGCCGAGAAGAGCGCCCTCGCATTCGCCCTCGGTCGGTTCGTATGCCCGGCGTCCCGGCTCGGTGAGCTGCCGAACTCAGAGCGGGCGCTGAGCATCGTCCTCGATGAACCGTTCGAGGGAGATCCGCGCGTCGAAGCGGTGGAGGCGCCTCCCGGCGCGCACCTCGCACTGCTCTCCGGCCTCGCACCCGAGGTGTACGTCGAGACGCCGCTCGACGACGGGGTGGAGCGGCGTCTCGATGCGATCGCCGAGCTCGGCTTTCGAGCGAAGGTGCGGTGCGGGGGCACGTCGGTCCCCACCGTTGAGGAGCTCGCCCGCTTCGTCCGCGGCTGCCGTAGCCGCAACCTGGCGTTCAAGGCGACCGCGGGGCTGCACCATCCGGTTCGACGGGGCGCCGAGCACGGACTGTTGAACCTCCTCGCAGCCGCCGCCTTCGGTGAGGAAGAGGATGCCTTGGGCGACGACGAGCCCGATGCGTTCAAGCTCGACCCCGGCGGATTCGGGTGGCGCGGCCGCGCCGCTGGACCTGACGAGGTCATCCGCGTCCGCCGAGAGAGACTCCACTCGATCGGGAGCTGCAGCTTTTTCGAGCCGATGCGCGAGCTCGAGGCGCTGGGAATGCTGTCGCCGTGATCGGAGCGGTCGGATTCGGCGTGTTTTCCGAGGGCTTCGGGCGACCGCGCGTCGGGTTCCGGATCGGCGACGGGGTGCTCGACCTCTCGGCCGTCGGTCGCGACGATGTCTTCGCCCAGGCGACGCTGAACGCCTTCATGGCGCTCGGGCGTCCCGCTTGGGAGAGCGTTCTCGGACGCGTCGCCCACCTCGCCGCGAGCGGCGCGGACGTCCTTCCACTCGAGGACGTCACCGTCCATCTCCCGTTCGAGGTGGCCGACTACGTCGACTTCTACTCCTCGCTCGAGCACGCGACCAACCTCGGCCGCCTCTTCCGGCCGGACGCCGAGCCCCTCCTGCCCAACTGGCGACACCTCCCCGTGGGCTATCACGGGCGGGCGGGCACGATCGTGCCGAGCGGGACTCCCATCGTGCGGCCGTGCGGACAGGCGAAGGTGCCCGGCGAGGTTACGCCCTCTTTCGGGCCGAGTAGACGCCTCGACTTCGAGCTCGAGCTCGGGTTCGTCGTCGGTGTCCCGAGCAGGCTCGGCGACCCGGTTCGGGCCGACGCCTTCCGCGAGCATGTCTTCGGAGTTGTCCTCGTAAACGACTGGAGCGCCCGTGACATCCAGGCGTGGGAGTACCAACCCCTCGGACCGTTCCTCGGGAAGTCGTTCGCTACATCGATGTCGGCTTGGGTTACGCCGCTCGCGCTTCTCGAGCCGTTCCTGGTCGCACCGCCGAAGCAGGACCCCCGACCGCTGCCGTATCTGCGGGCCGAAGGCAACTGGGCGCTCGACCTCGAGCTCGAGGTCGAGCTCTCCGGGACCGTCGTCTCGCGCACGAACGCGCGCGGCCTCTACTGGTCGATGCCGCAGCAGCTCGCGCACGCGACCGTGAATGGAGCGTCGATCCAGGCCGGCGACCTCTTCGCCTCCGGAACGATCTCCGGTCCGGAGCGGGGTTCGGAGGGGTCGTTGATCGAGCTGACCTGGAACGGAGAGAGTCCTATCCGGCTCGGAGACGGCACGATGCGGTCGTTCCTCGAGGACGGCGACGAGGTCGTCCTGCGCGGGCGAGCCGGCGACCTCACGCTCGGCGAGGTGCGGGGGACGATCCTTCCCGCTCGTGTCTCCTACAGTGCCGGGAACGGGCCTGCGCGGTAGACCTGCCCCTCGAGGCTCCGCCCGAGGACACCCTCCAGCCACTTCGAGACCTCGATCAGCGCGGCGAGATCGACTCCGGTGTCGTGGCCCTCGCCCTCCAGGACGTAGACGAGGTCTTCCGTCGCGATGTTCCCGGTCGCCCGCGGGGCGAACGGGCAGCCGCCGAGACCCCCGACCGACGCATCGAGAACGGTCGCACCAGCTTCGAGTGCCGCGAGCGCGTTCGCGTAGCCCGTGTTGCGTGTGTTGTGGAAGTGGCCTCCTACGGGGACGCCGAGCTCCGAGACCCGGGCGACGAGCCTCCGCACCTGCGTGGGCACCGCGACGCCGATCGTGTCGGCGAGCAGGATCTCGTCCGCCTCCATGGCGGCCAGCTTCTCGGCGAGCTCGAGCACGCGGCTCTCCTCGACGGGACCTTCGAACGGGCAGCCGAACGCGACGCTGATGTTGAGCGTGGCGCGAATACCGTCGCCACGGGCCCGTTCGGCGATGCGTGCGGCCGAGGCGAGGGACTCGTCGACCGACGCGTTCTGGTTCCTCCGGTTGAACGACTCGGTCGCCCCGAATGCGAAGCGGACCTCGTCCAATCCCGCTGCGACCAGGCGCTCGTATCCCCGCTCGTTCAGGGCGAGCCCGGCGTAGACCACGCCGTCCACGCGCTCGAGCGCCTCCACGACCTCCTCCGCTCCGCCCATCTGCGGCACGCGGCGCGCATCGACGAAGCTCGCCACCTCCAGTGCTGGCAACCCTGCGCGAGCGAGGCGGTCGACGAGGTCCGCACGCACTTCCGGTCGAAGCACCTCGGGCTCATTCTGCAGCCCGTCACGCGGACCGACGTCGTAGATCGCGACCCTCGGGGGCACGCGGGCCACCTTAGCCGCCCTCTGAGAAGCTCTGGTGACCCGGGTCAGTCGATGCGTTGCACCGCGCAGACAGCTGCTGGCCCGCCAGAGGGGGAGCGGGCCAGCAGTGGCTTAGACGGAGTAGGAAGCTACGCGATGATCCTGAGCGGAGTGCCCGCAGGAGTCAGCCGCTTGAGCATGAGCGCCGCGGCGTTCGACATGCGAACGCAGCCATGCGACACCGCCTGACCGAGAAGCCAGGGCATGGACGTGCCGTGCAGGCCGACGACACCACCGCCGGGCCACTCCGAGAGCTTCGAGTAGGCGCTCGTCTCGAAGGCGAACGCGCCAAGGAAGCGCTCTTTCGGCTTGAACGTGGCCGTCAGGTAGTAGTTTCCGGTCGGCGTCTCTAGCCCGCGGCGGCCGACTGCAACGCGCGTGGCGAACCGCGTCTTGCCGCCCTGAAGGATGCGAAGCGTTCGCGACGAGAGGTCGACGACGATGCTGCGGCGCACCGGGCGCATCTGCACGGCGGCCGCCTTTACCCAGCCGATGCGCCCGTTCGGCCGCATGGGCATCGAGAGCTTGAGCCAGCGAAGGCTCTTGGCGTCCGTGCTCTCGCCGAGGACGAGAAGCGTCGTGGGACGGAAGTCGCTCCGAAACTGCGAGAAGACCTTGATCGTCGGGGACGAGCGGGAGGGCCTCGAGTGCGCGGCGAGCTTCGTCCAGAGGATGACCCCGGCCTTCGGATACTTCGCATGAGGTTTGGCCGAGGCCGAGCCGGCCGGGGCGAGAGCCGCGACGAGGCCTGCCAGACATGCGATGGTAAGCACCGGCGCCTTCGTCCGAAGCCGGCGTGCTGTCTTGTTGCTCAGGTGCATGGAATCTCCTCGGGTTATCCAGGCGACGGATGACGCCGGCGCCCCCAGTCAGGACGCGCCGGCGTCCGTCGCTTCTTGTCAGCCGGTGAGGTTGCCGCCGGATCTGCTCGGGGCAACCACGCCGACACGCTGCACGACGCGGCCGCCATCTGCACGGACGACGATGATGCCCTTCCGCTTCGGCTTGACCTTCACCTTCGCCGTGCCTTTCGTGTTGCTCTTGGTGGATGTGTTGACCCCGGCGCCGATGGCGGTGACGACGGTGTTGGGCGTGGTCTGCACGACGACCGTGCTCGCCCGTCCGGGCTGCGTCGTCGCCGGCGGGCCTTGGCCCCCGCCATCACGGCGCGGAGCGGGACATCCGCCCGTCGGCCCCGGAACGACCGTGCCGGCTCGCGCCAGATAGGCCCTCAGCTGCTCGAGCCTGAGCGTGATCGCAGCCAGCGGGCTGTCCACGTTTCCGGTGACACGGCAGATCGTCACGTAGCCGAGCGGCTCGTGACCGATCGTGCCGTTCGGGTCGCCCGAGCTCGGGCAGAGGCCCACGAATGAGCCCGGGTTCTGGTTCAGGAACGCCGCCACGCGATCGATCGCGACGTTGACCTGGAGGAACCGGAGCGCCTTTGCGCTCGCCGTGACCTGGCAGATCGTGAGTGCGGCCCCCAGCGGAATGCCGAGGATCCGGCCCGGCCCCTGCGTCACCGTGCCACCCTGCCCGGGGCAGGTGCCGATGAAGGAGCCGGGGTTCTGGTTCAGGAACGCCACGACCTGATCGACGTTCAGGGTGAGCTGGACGATGTCCGGGGCGTTGACGGCGCCGGTGACACGGCAGACCGTCACGACCGCGTTGAGCGGACCGGAACCGCCGGTCGAGCCGCCGGCGTTGCCGCCGCCGCTCGAGGCCGGACAGGCGCCGACGAAGGATCCGGGGTTCTGGTTCAGGAACACAGCGACCTGATCGACTGCGACGAGAACCTCGGACAGGATCGGGGCGCTTGCGCTCCCGCTCACCCGGCAGACAGTCACCGCGCCGTTGAGCGGCGGGTTGCCGCCGCCGCCACTCGGCCCGCCGCCCGGCGCCGGGCAGGAGCCGAGGAAGGAGCCGGGGTACTGGTTGAGGTAAGCCGCGATCTGGTCGACCGTGACCTGTACCTCGAGGAAGTTCGGGGCGCTCGCGCTTCCCGTCACTTGACAGATCGTCACGCTCGCGGTCGGAAGCGGAGGAAGCACCTGGCCGCTCGACGTCGGCACAGCAAGCACGAACAAGCCGACGAGGGCGAGGACGAGAACTGTGCCCAGCGGCAAAAGGCGGGTCTTGAGCCTAGACATGTGATTCTCCTTCGTGGATATGGCCCTCGCATCCAGTTATCGGGCCATAACACTTGGTCATGAGGCCGCGAGCGACAGTCGGCGCGTCATTCGGTACCGTCCGGCTCGCCCGGGTGAAGTGGAGTGATCGTGTCATCGTTCCTCCCTGGTTGGGATCGGTGCTGTGTCCCGTACGAAGCCGAGGACTGCCGGATCGAACGCTGTTGGACGAGGAAACCCCCGATCGAGGGAGGGTCGTTCCAGTCGCGCAGGGGTACAACCAGTTATGGAGTCACCCGAGGAGGACAGTTGGCATCCATAGCGGTCGAACCAAGGCTCCCGTCCACCGGGGACGCCCACGAGGCGGGGCGGCTCTACGCCGAGCACTCCGAGCGTCTCTTCGGGTACGGCCTTCGACAGCTCGGTTCGCCCGTCGATGCGGAGGACGCCGTCCAAACGACGTTCGTGTACGCGCTCCGGGCGCTCCAGCGCGGAGTCGTGCCGGAGTGCGAGTCCGCCTGGCTCCACTCTGTCGCGAAGAACGTCTGCCGCTGGCAACGCCGGACAGCCGCCCGGCGTGACTGGCTGTCGAGTGACGTCATAGAGGACGTCGCAGACGCGCCCGCCGACGATGAGAGCGAGCGGGAGCTACGGCGCGAGCTCCACGACGCGCTCGGCGCGCTGCCGGAGCGTCAGCGGCGCGCGCTGGTCTTGCGTGAGTTGCAGGGGCTCCCATCGCGAGAGGTCGCCGCACGACTCGGCATGAGCGCGAGCGCGACGTACGCTCTGCTGACGAGAGCCCGCTACTCCCTGGCGCAGGCACTGACGGCGACGGCACGACGCCCGGCCCTCAGCCTCAACTTCGGTCCTCTGCTGCTCAAGCTCAAAGGGCTGTTCCTGGGAGGTGCCGCCAACGCCGTCGCGACCACTGCCGTCTTCGCGGGCATGACGGTTGGCGGTGGCATCGCGGTCGAGAAGGCGATCCACGACGACTTCTCGCGCGCGCAGAGGGTCTCAGCCACGCCGCTCCCGGCCGCCGTAGAGATGGCTCGCACATCGGCCATGGCCTCCTCCGTCGGTGAGACGGCCGCGCCGGTAGTCGCGTCTGCATCGACGCGCTCGGTGCGAGTCGATGCTGCGGCGGGGCCCCAACGTTCGGAAGGCCCGACGACTCCGACGCGCCGCCCCGTCGACCCCACAGAACTGCCCCTCGACCCTACAGAACTGCCGGGCCCGATGAACGATCCCCAGTCGCCAGAGGCGCAGGGATCGGACGCGAGCGTGTCGCAGCCGACAGCGAGTCTGCTACCCGGAGTCGAAGTACCACGGGTCTCCGTTGGAGTTGAACTACCACCGGTCCCCGTTGTCGGCCCACCCGCGGAGCTTCCCGGCGACCTGCCCCAGCTGCCGCCGGTCGACGGAGGTCCCTCGCTGGACGAGGTGGCGCCGAATGCTCCCGCGCCACCCGCGGTGCTCGAGGTGCTCGCGCTCGAGGTGAAAACCCCGGCCTTGCCATAGCTGTACCAGCGGGCTCGATGGCGTAGGCTGAAAACGTGGCCCGCACGATCGTGGTCGGCGTCGACGGCTCACCGCCTTCGCTCGCCGCGCTCCGATGGCCGTCGAGGAAGCGGGACTTCGGAATGCGCGTGGTCGCAGTCCGAGCGTGGGCGTTCATACCGCCTGTGCCGATCGCAGAGCCCGGGCTGATCCCACTCCCACCTGTCGAGCTCGCCGCCACGCTCGAGTCGCAGCGGGTCGCAGCGGAGGCCGAGCTTCCGGCTGTGATCGCCGAGGCATTCCCGAACGGTGTACCGATCGAGCTCGACGAGCATGTGGTGGAAGGCGCGGCAGGCGACGCGCTCGTGTCCGAAGCCGATGCTGCCGATCTCGTCGTCGTCGGCTCGAGCGGGCATGGCGGCCTTGCTAGGCCAGCGCGGCCGAGCGTGTAGCCAGCTCACGGTCGCGATCGGTGATCCCGCCCGCTGTGTGTGTCCACCAGCGAAGCGTCACGCGGCTGTACTCGATGCGGATGTCCGGGTGGTGGTTCTCCGCCTCGGCGAGCTCCCCGATGCGGTTGACGAACGCCAGCGACTCCGTGAAGTTGCCGAAGGTGAACTCGCGCTCGAGCGCTCCGTCCACCTCGATCCAGTCCTGCTCGCCCGGCATTGGGCGCAGTATGCCGTCAGTACGATCCCGGTGGCGATGGTCGTCTCCCCCGAGCCCGACGAGACGGCGAGCGCCGGGAGCGCCGGGCTCGCTGCGGTCCCCCGAGCGGAGAAGAGACGAGCACGCCCCGAGCTCCTAGCGGAAGCGGTGTTTCGCCCGCTCGCGTCGGTCGTGGTGCGGGCGCTTCTGCCCATCCGGGTCTCGCCCACCGCGGTGGTGCTCACGAACGCCCTGGCGGGACTTGCCGCGGCGGTTGCGATCTATCGCGGCGAGCTCGTCGTGGCGGCGCTGCTTCTCCAGCTCAAGACGGTGCTCGACAACGCCGACGGTCAGCTCGCGCGCGCGTCCGGCCGGACAACCGCCCTCGGCAGGTATCTCGACACGGAGGCCGATCTCGTGGTGAACGCCGCGCTCTTCGCGGCGCTCGGCCTCGAGGCCGGACTGCCGCTTCTCGCAGGTGCCGCCTTTCTCGCGCTCACACTCGTCTTGAGCGCGAACTTCAACGAGAACGTGCTTCACCGCAGGTCGCGAGGCGAAGAGGTCGTCACCCAACCGTCCGCAGCGGAGGAGGGTGCTGTCGCTCGAGGGCTGGCACGAGTCTACGGTGTCGTCTTCGCGCCGCAGGACAGCGTGTTGCAGCACTTCTCGCGACGCCGGCTCGAGCGGTCGCTCGTGGGAGTCTCGGATCCCGCAGCGCGCCGGCCGACGGCCATCTCGTACCACGACGGGCTGACCTCGCTCGTCCTCGCGAACTTCGGTCTCTCGACGCAGCTTGCCGTGCTCGGGGTGTGCCTCGCGCTTGGCGGGCCCGTGTTCTACCTCTGGTTCGTCGTGGGCTGCGCCGCGTCGCTCCCGGCGCTCCAGCTCCGTCGCGAGATCGTCGCACGCAGTGCGGCCCGTTTGCGGGACTACTAAGACGCTCCGCGCAGCGTGAGCCGTTGTCCGTTCATCGACGCGGCGGCGTCCGAGCACAGGTACGCGATCGCCTCGGCGATCTCCTCGGCCGGAGTGAATGATGAGAAGTCTTTGTCCGGGCTCTCCTGGCGCATCGCCGGGGTGACGATCGAGCCGACCACGATGACATTGGCCGTTGCTCCGGTACCGCGGAAACGATCGGCGAGCGCCAGCGTCCACGTCTCTGCGGCTGCTTTGGCCGCCGCGTAGACCGCGTTCTTGTGGGTCGGGGACTGCGCCTGTCCCGCCGAGATCACGATCGCCCGCCCGCGCCCGCTCTGGAGCAGTGGCGCCGTGAACACCTGCGTCGTGTGCATCAAGGTGCGGATCAGCAGCGGCCCGAGGAAGTCCCAGTCCTCGAGCGGCGCCTCGTCGATCGGCTTTCCCCCACGCCAGCCGCCGATCATGTGCACGAGGGCGTCGATCCGCCCGCGGCGATCGAGGATCTCTCGCGACCACGCTTTCGCGGCGTCGGGATCGAGTAGGTCGACTGCAGTCGTCCCCACCTCTCCTGCGCCGGCCGCGAGTGCGTCGAGCGGCGCCGCGTCGCGACCGGCGAGCTCGAGGCTCGCATTCGCTTGCACGAGGCGCTGAACGACCGTGGGGCCGAGGTTCCCTCCGGCTCCCGCGATCGCGATAACGCGACCCGCGACCGAACCGAGCTGCGTGTGCTCCAGCTGCGGCGGCTCCACCCCGTCAAGCTACCAACGGTCCTTCCAAACCCCGCGCCGAATCGACGCGGGGGCAGCTCAAGGGGTAGCGTCCCGAGCCATGATCGACGCGGCGTTCGCCGAGCTGCAGGGGAAGCTGCGCGCGTTCTGGCCGAACGTGACGCTGCGCTCGATCGGCGAGATCGAGCGGACGGTCGTCGTCGTCCACTCTCTCAGCTTCGACGTCCCGGACCACCTCATTCCCGTCTTCCCAGCCTACGAGGAGCGGTTCCTGTGCCTCGTCCTGAGCCTTCTGCGCGCGCCGCGCTCGCGCGTGATCTACGTGACCTCGCAGCCGATCCATGCGCGCGTGCTCGACTACTACTTCGGGCTGGTTCCGGAGCTCGACAGGCCGGAAGCGCGGGATCGTTTCATCGCAGTCTCGCTCGTGGATGGACGGAACCAGCCGCTCGCCCGGAAGCTGCTCGCGCGCCCGGGTGCGATCCGCCGGATCCGATCGCTGATCGGCGACGCGGAGCTCGCCTTCGTTCTTCCCTTCTGCATGACCGACGACGAGGTTCAGCTCGCGGTGAGCCTGGGCCTCCCGATCTACGGTTGCCATCCTGCGCTCAACCTGCTCGGCACGAAGCGAGGCAGCCGGCGCCTGTTCGCCGACGAAGGTGTGCCACATCCGGCTGGGCTCGAGGTCGACGGCGAGCGGGAGCTCCCGGCGGCGCTTCGGGAGCTGAAGCGGTTGAGCCCTGACGCTCGTAATGCGGTCCTCAAGCTGGACAGGGGCGTGAGCGGCCTCGGCAACGCAATCGTCGATCTGGCTGCCGCCGAGGACGACCTTCGCGACGCGATCGAGCTCGAAGACACGGAGCTCACAGTCGACGAGTACCTTGCCGCCCTCGACGCGGAGGGCGGCATCGTGGAGGAGCGCATCGCGGGCGAGACGTTCAGGAGCCCGAGCGTTCAGCTTCGGATGAGCCCCACGGGGCAGGTGGACATCATGTCCACGCACGACCAAGTCCTGGGCGGGCCGCACGGGCATACGTACTTCGGCTGCCACTTTCCTGCCGACCAGGAGTACTCGGCCCAGATCGCGACCGAAGGGCTGAAAGTAGGGCGACGACTCGCCCGCGAAGGCGTGATCGGTCGCGCGTCCGTGGACTTCGCCGCGGTCACAGGAGATGCCGGTGAGTGGCGTCCGTACGCCCTCGAGATCAACGTGCGCTGCGGCGGAACGACACATCCGCTCTTTGCTCTAACGGCTCTCACGGACGGCGCCTACGACGGGCTGACCGGCGAGTTTCGTACCCGCCAGGGCCTCCTCAAGCACTATGCGGCCACCGACCATCTCGACTCCCCCGCCTACCAGTCGCTGACGCCGGACGACCTTCTGGACGTCGTGGCCGAGAGAGGTCTCGGCTGGGACCGCGAGCACGAGTCGGGTGTGGTCCTGCACATGGTCAGCGCCCTGGCCGTGGCAGGCCGCATCGGGCTGACTGCGATCGGCGACACGCTCGAAGAGGCGCGCGCCCGGTACTACGACGTCAAGGCGGCGGCCGACCAGGCGGCTGGCGCCGGTTCCGCACCGCGGTAGGGTGGCCGCCGTGGAGCACCGCAACGTCGGAACCTCGGACCTCGACGTTTCGGTGGTCGGTTTGGGCTGCAACAACTTCGGGGGCCGGATCGACCTCGAACGCACGCGAGCCGTTGTGGACGCTGCACTCGATGCCGGGGTCACGTTCTTCGACACCGCCGACGTCTACGGCAACCGCGGCGGCAGCGAGCGCTTTCTCGGAGAGATCCTCGACGGCCGGCGCGAGCAGGTCGTGCTCGCGACGAAGTTCGGCTGGGATCTGGGCGCGGACGGCGATGCGCTGCGCGGCTCGGGAGAGTACGTTCGCCAAGCGATCGACGCTTCGCTCGAGCGACTCCGCACCGACCGCGTCGACCTCTACTACTACCACCGTCCCGATGGAGTGACGCCCTTTGAGGAGACGTTGGGTGCGATGCACGAGCTCGTGCAGGAGGGGAAGACGCGCTTCATCGGCTGCTCGAACCTCACGCCCGAGCAGCTGCGCGAGGTCGAGGAGATCGTGCGCTCGACGGGCATCGCTCCGATCGTCGCGCTCCAGAACGAGTACAGCCTCCTCGAGCGAGAGGCGGAGGCCGAGGTTCTCCCGCTCTGCCGGGAGCACGGCATCGGCTTCGTCCCCTACTTTCCGCTCGCGAGCGGGCTCCTGACGGGCAAGTACCGCCGCGGCGAGACAGCGCCCGCGGGTAGCCGGCTCGAGGGTCGTGCGGATCGGCTGAAGGACGACAGGTTGCGACAGGTGGAAGAGCTCGAGCGCTTCGCCGGCGAGCGCGGCCATACGCTGCTCGAGCTGGCCATCGGTGCGCTCGCGTCGACTCCAGGCGTGGCCTCGGTCATCGCCGGGGCGACGACGCCGGATCAGGTTTGCGCGAACGCAGCTGCCGGCTCGTGGCGGCTCACGGCGGATGATCTCGAAGCACTCGGCGCGCTCGAATCCGTGGTCTAGCTCGCACGGACGATGCGTGAGCTGCCTACCGGGCTCCGTCACCTTCCTCGTCGCGCCTGGGTTTCGACGGCGCGCTCGCCCGCGGCGGCTGACCGGGGACATCGTCTTCACGCGGGTACCCTCGCCGGGTGCAGTTGCGCGAGGACATCCGTGACATCGCGATCGTCGCCCACGTCGACCACGGGAAGACGACGCTCGTCGACGCGATGCTCTGGCAGTCGGGCTCCTTCCGCGAGAACCAGGACGTCGCCGACCGCGTGCTCGACTCGATGGACCTCGAGCGCGAGAAGGGAATCACGATCCTGGCCAAGTCGACGGCCGTCCGCTGGGGCGGGTTCAAGATCAACATCGTCGACACGCCGGGCCACGCGGACTTCGGCGGTGAGGGCGAGCGCGCGCTGACGATGGTCGACGGCGTCCTGCTGCTCGTGGACGCGAGCGAGGGACCGCTGCCGCAGACCCGCTTCGTCCTGCGCAAGGCGCTCGAGTCGCGGCTGCCCGTAATCCTCGTCGTGAACAAGGTCGACCGGCCGGACGCTCGCATCGAAGAGGTCGTGAACGAGGTGTACGAGCTCTTCCTCGATCTCGACGCCGACGAGAGCCAGATCGAGTTCCCGATCGTGTACGCCAACGCGCGGGCGGGTCGGGCAGGTCTCGAGCCGGTGAACCTCGCGGACGACCTGCGCCCGCTCTTCGACACGCTGCTCACGGCGATCCCGGCGCCCGCCTTCGAGGAAGGACATCCGCTGCAGGCGCACGTCACGAACCTCGATGCCTCCCCCTACGTCGGCCGGCTCGCGCTGTGCCGCATCCGTCAGGGGACGATCCGCAACGGACAGCAGATCGCCTGGTGTCGCGCCGACGGCCGGATCGAGCGCGCAAAGGTGACCGAGCTCTACGTGACCGAGGCCCTCGACCGAGTCGAGGCCGAGGAGGCGGGCCCGGGCGAGCTCATCGCAGTTGCCGGGCTCGCGGAGGTGACGATCGGCGAGACGCTGGCCGACCCGGACGATCCGCGCCCGCTGCCGGTCATCGGCGTGGACGAGCCAAGTCTCTCGATGACGATCGGCGTCAACACCTCACCGCTCTCGGGCGAGGACGGCAACCGCCTGACCGCGACCATGATCAAGGCCCGTCTCGACCAGGAGCTGGTCGGCAACGTCTCGCTGCGCGTCCTTCCCACCGAGCGGCCGGATGCCTGGGAGGTGCAGGGACGCGGCGAGCTGCAGCTCGCGGTGCTCGTCGAGCTGATGCGGCGCGAGGGCTTCGAGCTCTCGGTCGGCAAGCCGCAAGTCGTCACGCGTGACATCGACGGGAAGGTGCACGAGCCCGTGGAGCGGCTCGCGATAGACGCACCGGAGGAGTACGTCGGCGTGATCACGCAGCTGCTCGCGCTCCGCAAGGGCCGCCTCGAGCAGCTCGTCAACCACAAGACGGGGTGGGTGCGGATGGAATACCTTGTGCCTGCGCGCGGGCTGATCGGCTTCCGCACCGAGTTCTTGACCGAGACGCGCGGCACCGGCATCCTCCACCACGTCTTCCACGGCTACGAGCCGTGGCACGGCGAGCTGCGGACGCGACCGACCGGCAGCCTCGTGGCCGACCGGCGCGGTCCCACGACCTCGTTCGCGCTGCTCAACCTGCAGGAGCGCGGCCAGCTCTTCGTCCGGCCTGGAACGGAGGTCTACGAGGGCATGGTGGTCGGCGAGAACGCGCGGGCCGGTGATCTCGACGTGAACGCGACGAAGGAGCGGAAGCTCTCGAACATGCGGTCGCCGACCGCGGACGAGCTCGTCAGGCTGATCCCTCCGCGGCCGCTCTTCCTCGAGCAGGCGCTCGAGTTCATCGGTGACGACGAGTGCGTCGAGGTGACGCCGCTCAACGTCCGTCTCCGGAAGGTCGAGCTCTCAGCGCAGAAGCGGCAGACCGCCGCGTCACGCCGCGCGCGCGGGTTGGCGGCGGTCTAGCGAGTTACCACTTCGAGCCGCGCCTGCGGCGGCTCGTGTACATGAGCTTGGGGCGAGCCGAGCGCATGCCGGCCTGCTCGAACTGCTCGCGGTGGCCGAGCCTGCGTGCGACGTGGCTCGTGTCCGCTTGCTGCTCGGGCAGGACGAAAGTGATCGCCTTGCCGCTGCGGCCGGCACGGCCCGTGCGGCCCGTTCGATGGACGTAGTCCTTGTGCTCGACCGGCGGGTCGAAGTTGATCACGTGCGTGATGTCGTCGAGGTCGAGGCCGCGCGCCGCGACGTCCGTCGCGACGAGCGTCGATACCTTCCCGCTCTCGAATCGCGCGAGAGCCCGTTCGCGAGCGTTCTGGGACATGTCGCCGTGCATCGCGACCGCACGTACGTCCTCGTGTGCCAGCCTCTTGACGAGCCGGTCCGCGCCGCGCTTCGTCCGCACGAACACGAGGGTGAGCCCCTCGGTCGAGCGAATGTGCTGGATGAGTGTCCCGACTTTCGTATCGGCCGTGACGGGGACGAACGAGTGCTCGATCTCCACGGGCTCCGTATGCACGAGCTCCGCCTCGAAGTGCGAAGGGCTCGTGGTGTACGCGTGTGCCAGCTCGCCGACCGGGCCGTCGAGCGTGGCCGAGAAGAACATCGTCTGGCGATTGCTCGGCAGGCGGCGGACGAGCCGGTCGACCTGCGGCTTGAAGCCCATGTCGAGCATCCGGTCGGCCTCGTCAAGGACGAGCATGCGAACGTGGGTGAGGTCTACGAGACGACGCGTGGCGAGATCCTCGAGTCGTCCCGGCGTTGCGACGAGGACGTGGGCCCTGGCGGCGCGTTTCGCCTGCGCCATGAGCGGCATGCCGCCGTACACGGCGGCGATGGTGAGGCCCTTGGTCGGAGCCAGCGCCTCGAGCTCCCCGCTGACTTGCGCTGCGAGCTCGCGGGTCGGTACCAGGACGAGCGCCGACGGCCTCGCATCGGTCGTCGTCGTGCGCTCGAGGATGGGCAGGGCGAACGCGAGCGTCTTCCCCGACCCCGTCGGCGAGCGCGCGAGCACGTCGAGCCCGGCGAGCGCGTCCGGCAGGACGAGCGCCTGGATCCGGAACGGCTGGTGAATCGAGCGGGCGGCGAGCGCGTCGACGATGGGCGCAGACACGCCGAGCTCGCGGAAGGACTGGTGGGACATATAGTTGTTCGACTCCTTTACGGGTTCGAGACTTGCCTACCTCGAAACACCCGAAGGAGGAACGAGAAGCTCATCTCACGGGGGCGGCAGGATGCCGTCCCGTGCCCCCACGGTAGCAGCAGCTCCACTCGAGGCGTCCGGAACGATGCCCCCGGCCGGAATCGAACCAGCGCACGCGGTTTAGGAAGTCGCGTGCATCTTCGCCGCGGGTGGCTTGGCTAAGCGGTTCTCATCCCGTCTGCGCTGCTTGCGCACCAGTACGCGCACCAGTGACCGGCCCTATCGGCTCGAACGCCTCCCCGACTTTGACCAAGATCGGGCCGGCAATCCAAAGCGCGAGAGCCGCCACCCATGGCTCGACACCAATCGACGAGGGCCATTTGTCCGAAAGCCCAGGCGCCGAGGACGAGGAATCCTGCGGCCCCCGCTGCTGCGGAGAGCATGAAGCAAAGCGTGCTCATCCGGCTGCGATCGCAACGACCTTCCCGGCGGCGGTTCCGGTGAGGTAATTGTCGAGCCGTCGCGCATCCTCCTCGAGCTGGCCGGGGAGCTGATGCCGGTAGCGCGCCTGGACGCTCGGATTCGAGTGCCCCATGTACCGGTCGGCCCGATCC
>JACCWU010000325.1 GCA_013697465.1 Actinomycetota bacterium
CCGTCGCGGATACCGAAGGCCGTACCTCGAAGGACACGGACCGAGCGTAGACGCTCGATCGCAAGCTCACACGGGCAGGAGACGCGTACCCGTGGCCTTGAACGAAGCGATGACGACGTCTCCCTCGTGCAGGCCGAGCCGTTCGACTGAGCGCGCCGTGACTTCGGCCGTGACGGGGCCGATTCGAACTCGAACGCGGTTGCCGAGTGGCACGAGCGACGCAATCGGCGCCCGCACATGGTTCACGGCTGAGTCGTCGGGGACCTCGCGGGCGATTGCGACCTCCCATGGGTAGACGGCGAGCGCGACCCGCCCCACTCCAGGATCCACCGTGTAGGCCGTGAACCCCGCGTCGAGCGAGACGGCCGTCAGCCCGTCAGGACCCTCCGAGGCAACACCGCGAAGGAGGTTGGCGCCGGTGAAACCCGCGACGAAGGCGTCCGTCGGTGCAGCAACGAGCTCGGATGGCGCGGCGACCTGTAGCAGGCGTCCCGCGACGAGGACTCCAACCCGGTCAGCCAGCGCCGCGGCGTCGTCGAAGTCGTGGGTCACGATCAACGTCGGCAGCTCGAGCTCCTGAAGGAGCTCTCTGAGCTCCGAGCGGACGTGCGAGCGCGTGTACGCGTCGAGCGCGGAAAGCGGTTCGTCCAGCAGGAGCACGGCGGGGTCGCGCGCCAGCGCCCGTGCTACCGCGACGCGCTGTCGCTCGCCGCCCGACAGGGTCGGCGGGCGCGCCTCGGCGAGTGAGGCGATGCCGAACCGGTCGAGCAACTCGTCGACCCGCGCTCGCCCGCCGAATGCGACATTGGCGCGTACGGTCAGGTGCGGGAAGAGCGCGTACTCCTGGAAAACGAGGCCGACACGACGGCGCTCCGGTGGAAGGTCGATCCCGCGAGCCGTATCCAGCCACCTTTGGCCGCCGAGCCTCACGAAGCCCCGTTCGGGACGGAGAAGCCCGGCGATCGCGCGGAGCACGCTCGACTTGCCGGCTCCGGAGGGGCCGACGAGCGCGACCGTCTCCGCGCCGATCTCGAGCGCTAGCGAGAGCCGGAAGGCGCGAAGGCCGTGATCGAGGTCGAGTTCGAGCGTTTCCATGCCGGTATCAGCTTGGCCGCGAAGAGGATGAGAGCGCTGGCGAGCACGAGCAGCGCGCCGATGGCGAGTGCGAGATCGAAGTCGACGTCGAACTCTTGGTAGACGGCGAGGGAAAGCGTCTGGGTGACGCCCTGGAACGAGCCCGCGAACATGATCGTCGCCCCGAACTCCCCGAGACCCCGCGCGAACGCAAGCGCAAGACCGGCGCCGAGCCCTCCCGCGGCCAGCGGCAGCGCAACGCGGCCGAACGTCCGCGCCGGACCCGCGCCCAGTGTGCGTGAAGCCGCAACCAGATCGGGATCGACCGCCTCGAACGCGGCGATAGCCGTGCGTACGTAGAAAGGGCTCGCCACATACGTGACCGCGAGCACGACGGCGAGCTTCGTGAACGCGATCTCGATGCCGAGCGCTTCGAGCGTTCCACCGAGGAGTCCCAACCGCCCGAACGCCGCGAGGAGGCCGATGCCCGCGACCGCCGGGGGAAGCACGAGCGGAAGCTCGACGAGGGTCACGAGCAGCGCCCGGCCGCGAAAGCTCCGCGTCGCGAGCAGGTAAGCGGTCGGCGTGCCGAAGAGCACGATCAGCGCGAGCGCGGCGAGATTCGTCTCGGCGGTAACCCGGAGCGCGTCGCGCGCGACTTGGCTCGTCAGCCCGTCCGCGAGCTCGCCGGGCGACAGCTCGACGAAGATCGCGACGATCGGGATCAGCAGGAATACGAGCGACAACGCCGCGGCGGCGACGAGGGCCGCGGCGAACGAAGAGGACCTCACGGGAGCCCGAAGCGAGCGGCGCGCAGCTGTCGCCGCCCATCCGGCCCGAGAACCGCGATCACGAGCTCCTGCGCCCCTTCCACGTCATTCGGCTTGGTCGCGATCGCCAGCTCGTAGACCACCGTCGGTTGAGCTCTCTCGGGAACCCGAAGCGCGCGGACACGCGTGGCCACGGGCGCGACGTCTGTGAGATACACGAATCCTGCGTCAGCTTGGCCGAGCGCCACCTTGCCGACGATGCCCTTGACGTCAGGCTCGAGGCTGACCGTCTTCTTCAGCACTCGGAGCAGCCCCAGGCGCTTCAGCACCTCTCGCGTATAGAGACCGATCGGCACTTTCGGACCGGCGACGACTAGCTTCAACTTCGGGCGCCTCGCAAGATCGAAGATGGTCTTGATCTTCGCCGGATTGGAGCGGGGGACGATGACGACGAGCGAGTTCGTCGCGAACGCGACCGGCTTGCGCGCGAGCCCCTCCCGGTGTAGAGCCTGCGTGTAGAGGGGGCTCGCCGAGAAGTACACGTCGAACGGCGCACCTCTGCGGATCTGCTCGGCGAGGGAGTTCGAGCTCCCGAACGAGTAGCTCGCCTCGGACGTTATTCGCGGAAGCACCTCGGCCAGCGAGGCGGCCGCGAGGACGAGGGGCCGTGCTCCGGCGCGGCCGTCGCCACCGGGAGCCGCCAACGCCAGTGCCGACGCGGTCGTTGCGACGAGCGCCGCCAAAGCTCCCGCGCCGAGAACCCGCCGCCGGCTCATCGCTCCACCATCACGCTCGTCGACTTGACCACCCCCGCGGCGCTCATCCCCGGCTTGAGCGCAAGCTCCTCGGCGGACTCGCGCGTGATGATCGCTACGACGCGGGCGGGTTCGGTGACATCGATCTCGACCTTGGCGAGCAGGCCGTCGACCTCGATCGCGCGAACCACGCCGCGAAAGCGGTTGCGCGCGGAGAACACCACGGATCCGTCCTCGCCTCGAAGCCGCTCGACCTCGGACGCCGGAACGACGCGTCGGTTCGCAGCGTCGCGCTCGACGCGGATTCGACCAGCGCGATCCCAGCGTCGAAGCGTGTCGAGTGAGATCCCGAGCGCTCGTGACGCCTCTGCGGCCGTGAACGTCTGCTTAGGCATTGCATATGAATATAGCGCGCGATGGGCACCATCACACGCCGGGCGCCGTGCACTCGAACTCACGGTTCGTGAGGATCGAGCGGGACGCGCCGAAAGACGAGGTACAGAACGAGGTCGTAAACGCTCTTCACCGCGCCGGCGACGACGAACGGCGCGGCGAGTGAGAGTGCCGCCAGAGCCCCGCCCGCAATGGCAGCCGGTGGCCGCGAGATGTAGCGCGCGGCGTTCGTGTAGCCCGCCGCGGCCGTGCGCTCCTCGGGCGAGACGAGGGCCATGACGTACGCCTGGCGTGCGGGAACGTCCATCTGACTGAGCGCGAAGCGCGCGAGCAGCAGCCCGACTGCGGTCACGAGATTCGGCGCGAACGCAATCGCCGCGAGCAGCAGATTCGACGGTAGATGCGTGAACACCATCGTCCGCAGGAGCCCGATGCGCCCGGCGAGGCGCGCCGCGACCTGGAAGGACAGTGCTTGCAGGATGCCGACCGCGAAGAACGTGACTCCCAAGACCTCGGGCGAGGCGTCGAAACGGCGCACGAAGACGTACGCGACGAACGCCTGCACCACGAACCCGCCGCCGAAGGAGTCGAGGGCGAAGAGCGCCGACAGCTTGTGCACGTTGACCCGCGACGCCCCGAGCGGTGCCCGCGGCAGCGACGGCTCGGGCGCCGGCGCCTCGACCGCGTCAGACAGCGTCCTGGAGAGCACCAGACCCCCTGCCGCCGCGACCGTGTAGACGAAGAAGAGCCGCTGCGACGACGGCGGCTCCGGAAGAAGCGACACGACGGCCACGACGAGCGCTCCGACAGAACCGGCGATGGTCGCAATCGCGTTGTACGCGGCGAACGTCCGCGCCGTGCCCTCCGGCCCCGGAACCCCGGCAAGCATGGGCTGCTCGAGCGTCGTGAACGGGCCGGACTCGACAACGTCCGCCGAGATCGTCCCCGTCAGCGCCGCGAGGACAAGGGCGGGGAGCCAGTCCGTGAGCGCGAAGGTCGAGCCGGCGGCCGCCATGAGGGCGAACAAGACGGCGTATGCACGTCTTCGACCCACCCGATCGCCAAGGCGGCCGAGGACGACCGAGGCCGCCGCACTCCCGATCAGCACGGCGCCGAGGACGACGCCGAGCTCAACTGAGTCGAGACCGGCGGCCGCGAGCCCCACGCCGAGAGCGATGCTCCCCACGCCGTACGCGAATGCCCGGAACGCCTGAGCCGCAAAGATGATGCGGGCGTCGCCGCTCAGAGAGGACCCTTCAGCCCGCAGCAGTCTCGTGCTTGCACCACGCGTACAGCGCGTCGTAGACCGGCAGGCTCAGCTCGAGCTGCCGGTGGTCGCCCACGTCGAGCAAGTAGAAGCCTTCGGCCACCGCGAGCAGCCCCCGGGATTGCGGCGTGGCGTCACGGTCCTCGGCGACGTCCGCCCCGTGCACGATGCGCCCGAGAAGCTCGAGGGCGGGGTCGTCGAGCTCGTACTCCTCGAGCAGCACTTCGAAGGTGCAGAGTCCGTCGCGGTGTGTGTATTGGGCATCGGGCGCGTCGAACGACACGGCGCCCTCCCGCTCGGCGACGGCGAGCACGTCCCCGGCGGGCACGAAGAGGAACTCCCCGTCCGGGTCGATGAAGCGGAGGATGAGCCACGGGCAGGCAATCCTGTCCGTCTTGGGCCGCTTTCTCGTGACCCAGCGCATTCGTCGCCCTCAGAGAGGGATGTTGCCGTGCTTCCGCTTCGGCTTCGGCTCGCGCTTCGTGAGCGCCGTCTCGAGTGCTGCGACGAGCCATGGCCGTGTGCGCCGAGGCTCGATGACGTCGTCGACGTACCCTCGCTCCGCGGCCGTGTACGGGTTCGCGAACCGCTCCTTGTAGTCGGCGATCAGCTCGGCGCGCCGGGCGTCAGGGTCGGTGGCATCCTCGAGCTCGCTCCGGAAGACGATGTTCACCGCGCCCTCGGGTCCCATGACCGCGACTTCGGCGGTTGGCCAGGCGACGTTGAAGTCGGCGCGGATGTGCTTGGACGACATGACGTCGTAGGCGCCCCCGTACGCCTTGCGCGTGATCACCGTCAGCTTCGGCACGGTCGCCTCCGCGTAGGCGTAGAGGAGCTTCGCGCCATGCCGGATGATCCCACCCCACTCCTGCTCGGTGCCCGGCAGGAACCCGGGCACGTCGACGAAGGTCACGAGCGGGATGTTGAAGGCGTCGCAGGTTCGGACGAACCGGGCGGCCTTGACGGAGGCGTCGATGTCGAGAACCCCGGCCAGTGCCGCGGGCTGGTTGCCCACGACTCCGACCGAGTGCCCGCCGAGCCGCGCGAATCCGCACACGATGTTCTCCGCCCAACCCGGTTGCACCTCGAGGAACTGCCCGTCGTCCACGACCCGCTCGACGACCTGCTTGATGTCGTATGGCTTGTTCGGGCTGTCCGGGACGATCGAGTCGAGCGAACCGTCCTCGCGGTCGACCGGATCGGCCGGAGGCGCATACGGGGGCGGGTCCAGGTTGTTCTGCGGCAGGAAGGAAAGGAGGTAGCGCGCCTCTTCGAGGCAGGTCTCCTCATCCGGCGCAGTGAAATGCGCGACGCCCGATTTCGTCGCATGCGTGGTCGCGCCTCCGAGCTCCTCGAAGCTGACGTCCTCTCCCGTGACGGTCTTCACCACGTCGGGGCCGGTGATGAACATGTTCGACGTCCCCTCGACCATGAGCACGAAATCGGTGATCGCAGGCGAGTACACGGCACCTCCCGCGCACGGGCCCATGACGAGTGAGATCTGGGGCACGACCCCCGACGCCTGCACGTTCCGCCAGAAGATCTCCGCGTAGCCCGCGAGCGAGACGACGCCTTCCTGGATCCGCGCGCCGCCCGAGTCGTTGATGCCGATTACCGGGCAGCCGTACATCACTGCGAGATCCATGACCTTGCACACCTTCTCGGCGAACACCTCCGAGAGCGATCCGCCGAAGACCGTGAAGTCCTGAGAGAAGACGAAGACCTTGCGCTCGAAGATCGTCCCGTATCCGGTCACGACGGCGTCGCCCCATGGGCGATTCTCGCGCATGTCGAACTCGACCTCGCGGTGCCGGACGAAACGGTCGAGCTCCACGAAGGACCCGGGATCCAGCAGCTTCTCCAGCCGCTCCCGCGCGAGCAGCTTGCCCCGCTCGCGCTGCCGCTCGACATGCTTCTCGCTCCCCGGATGAAGCGCTTCGTCGCCGAGCTCCGCGAGCCAGCGGAGCTTCGCCTCGGTTGTGTCGTGAGTCTCGGCC
>JACCWU010000333.1 GCA_013697465.1 Actinomycetota bacterium
CACGCGCTCACAACGCGGACAGGCTTCTGATCAGGCCAGCAAGCGGGCGCCAGGCCGACACCGGACTCCCCGCCCGGACACATCACTGGAAAGACACCCGCAAGCGAGGTCATTCGGGAATCGAGTCACGAACACAGAGCACCGGCGCCACCCTGACAACAGCCCCAGACGGGACACCCGCACACTCACAGTTCGGGAATGAGCAGGCGAGGGTGGGTGCTGTTCGCCGCGATGTGCGTGATCTGGGGAATTCCGTATCTCCTGATCAAGGTCGCAGTGGCCGATCTGAGTCCCGCCACGCTCGTGCTGGCTCGCACGGCGATTGCGGCGCTCCTCCTGCTGCCGATCGCGATCGCGCGGAACGAGCTGCGCCCGATCGTGCGGCACTGGGTCCCGGTGCTCGCCTTCACGGCCGTCGAGATCGCGATACCGTGGCTCCTGCTCGGTGTGGCCGAGCAGCGCCTCTCGAGCTCCCTCACGGGATTGCTGATCGCAGCGGTACCACTCGTCGTCGCCGTGATCGCCAGGACCAGCGGCGCTCGCGAGCGGCTCGGCGTTCAGAGCGGGCTCGGGCTCCTGCTCGGCCTGGTCGGAGTCGGCGCTATCGTGGGCTTGAACCTGGAGGGAGCGAGCGCAACGTCGCTCGCGGCAATGGGCCTGGTGGCGATCTGCTACGCGACCGGCCCTGTGATCCTGCAGCGCTACCTCGCCGGCGTGCCCGCGCTCGGCGTGATCGCCGCGGCGCTAGGCATCACGGCCCTCGTCTATCTCCCGATCGCAGCGTTCAGCATCCCCGAGGAGATGCCGTCGGCGACGGTGATCGGGTCGGTCGTCGGGTTAGCCGTGATCTGCACCGCAGTCGCATTCCTCATCTTCTTCGCGCTGATCGCCGAAGTCGGACCCGTGAAAGCCATGGTGTTCACCTATGTGAACCCGGCGGTCGCGGCGGTGCTCGGCGTGGCGATCCTCGACGAGCGCTTCACGCTCGGCATGGGCGCCGGGTTCGCGCTCGTGCTCGTCGGATCGGTGCTCGCCACGCGACCGCCCACAAACGCGGGGTCCTCGCGCCGCCCCGCTCTCAAGCCCGCCCCCGATGTCATGCGCTAGTCGATCAGCTTGCGGGTCATCGCATTGATTGCGATGCGCCAGACGACGAGCCCGAACACGACGAGCCCGCCCACCCGGAGCAGATCCTCCCAGCCGTCGAATCCGAACACGGCGTTGCGAACCAGCACGACGCAGTGGTGGAGCGGATTGAGGGCGGCGAGCAGCCGGACCCAGCGCGGGAACTCGTCGAGCGGGAAGAACGAGCCCGCCAGGAGGAAGAGCGGGGTGAGGACCGCGCTGACCACGTAGTTGAAGTTCTCGAACGACTTCGAGTAGCCGGCGACCGAGATCCCGAAGCACGCCCAGCCGAAGCCGGCGATCCAGGCGATGAAGGGCACGGCGAGCATGCCCCACGACGGATCGAGCCCGAACACCATCGCGACCAGCATCGGAACGCAGCCGTAAACGCCGGCCCGCGTCGCGATCCAGAGCGCCTCGGCGGTCACGAGCTCCTCGGTGTCGACGGGCGCCGCGAGGATCGCGTCGTAGGTGCGCTGGAACTGGTACTTGACGAACGTCCCGAACATCGCCGGGAAAGCGCTCGAGAACAGCACCGCCGTCGCCACCGTCCCGGTTCCGACGAAGTCGACGTAGTCGTAGCCGCCGATCGTGCTCACGAGCGAGCCGAAGCCGAAGCCGAACGCCAGCAGGTAGATCGTGGGCTCGACCGTCGACGAGAAGGTGCTCGACTTCCAGTACGACGAGTAGTTCACGATCTCCCGCACGAGGACGCCCGTGAGCGCAGATCGCTCGAGCCGACCCAACCTCGCGCCGCGCGTCTCGATCGTTGTCACGACCTCGGGTTCCTGGGGCGGCGCTGGCAAAGGAGGCAAGCCTCCGGCGCGGAGACAGTACGTCCTGGTACGGCTCCGCGCCGGAGGCGCAGCATCCTGCCGCCAGCGGCGGCAGGCGGCGGCGGAGCCGGGCTTCGCCCGGCGGGAGCCGCAGCCGACCAGGGACGCGAGGTCAGGCGATCTCCTCGCCGGTGAGCAGGACGAAGACGTCCTCGAGGTTGGCCGGGCGCCGCTCGCCGTCGAGCTCGAAACCGTTCGCCGCCTCGACGCCGAGAACCGAGACGCTCGTCCCGGTCCGGCGGGTGCGCATGCCGGCGGCACGCGCCTCGGCCTCGACCTCGGCGAGGCGTGCGGGAGGGCCGTAGACCTCGAGCACCTCGTCACCGGCGTGCTCGCTGACGAGCTCGGAGGGCGCGCCCGCTGCGACCGCGCTGCCGTGCGACATGATCAGCACCGTGTCCGCGAGGCGCTCCGCTTCCTCGATGTAGTGGGTCGACATGAGGATGGTCGTGCCTTCCGTGCGCAGTGCGTCGATGAGCGCCCAGAGCTCCTGCCGCACCTGCGGGTCGAGCCCGACCGTGGGCTCGTCGAGGAGGACGAGCCGCGGGCGATGGACGAGCGCGCGAGTGATCAGCAGGCGCCGACGCATCCCTCCCGAGAGCTTGTCCACGCGCGTGTCGCGCCGGTCGCGGAGCTTTGCCGTCTCGAGGCCCCGCTCGATCGCGGCGCGTCGCTCGGAGCGGGGGATGCGATAGAGATGGGTGAACACGAGCAGGTTCTGCTCCACGGTCAACGTCGTGTCGAGGTTGTCGAGCTGCGGTACGACGCCGAGCAGCGCGCGGGCCTGCTTCGACTCCTCCGGGAGCTTGAAGCCGAGCAGCTCGAGCTCCCCTTCGTCCGCGATCGACTGAGCCGTCAGCAATCGCATCGTCGTCGACTTGCCGGCGCCGTTCGGACCGAGCAGACCGACGCAGGTGCCTTCCGGCACGTCGAGATCGAGGTGATCCACGGCGGTGATCGAGCCGTAGCGCTTCACGACACCACGAAGACGGATCGCCATTCCTGACACGCGGTTCAGCTTACGCGCGGGCGAGTCCGAAACACTTGGAGTCAGACCTCCAGCTCCAGGAATGCGTCGGCGGCCGACGCGCGGCGGTGATAGCCCTTCGACCCGACCGCTCGTGCCAGCGGACTGCGGTGATCCTCGCCGGCCGCGAGGCACTCGAGGACATGGGCGAAGTCGTAGCGCGGACGCCAACCGAGCTCGGTCTGTGCTCTGGTGTTGACGTACACGCGCTCGATGCTCGGAAACATCCGCCATCCCCGCCGCGCGTACTCCGCTTGGAAGCCGGGGAAGAGGTGCGCGACGACCCCTGGGGCATCAGCCCTCAGCCCGGCGAGCTGCTCGCGCGTGAAAGGTGTCGTGGCGCTGATGATGTACCTGCCGAATCCGATCGCTGCCACCCGCTCGAGAGCGGCGAGGTGGGCCGTCACGGCATCCTCGAGGTCCACCCGGCGATAGAGAAGCTCGTTGGCCTTGGCGTTCCCGTCGTCATAATCCGCCTGCACTTCCTCGCGATCGTCGGGCTCCGGAAAGAAGCGGGAGGTGCGCAGGACGAGGCAGGGGAGGCCGTGGTCTCGATGGAAGAGCTCGCAAAGATCCTCCGCAGCGACCTTCGTCACTCCGTAGATGTTCCTGGGGACCGGAGCGACGCCCTCGGTGATCCAGGCGGCCGGTGCCCCGGACGGGGGCGTCAGCGCACGACCAAATGCGCTTGTGGTGCTCGTGAACACGAAGCGTGGCACGCCGCTCGCCACCGCCTCCTCCAGCAGGTTGAGCGTCCCCGTGACGTTTGTGTCGACGAACTGCTGCCGGGTGTGGGTGGCGACATGAGGTTTGTGCAGCGTCGCCGTGTGGACGATCGCATCGACACCCTTCAGGCACCGTCGCACCAGGGCTCGGTCGGCAATCGACCCTACGACGGTCGTGAACGGCGAGTCCAGCTCGTCGAGACCCACGACGTCGACGTCCTCGTCGCGGAGCGTGCGAACGAGCGCTTCGCCCAGGTGCCCCGAGCTACCGGAGACGAGGACTCTCGCGTCGGCTTCGACCACGACCCGGAGGGTAGTGCACGCGTGAGCCTGCTCCGTCGCAGCGGAGACGCGAGCAAAGTACGCCTCGGACTGAGCGTCCGGATTGCGGCTGCTCGGCGTTTCGGTTCGAGGCTCTCACCATCGCCTGAGGTGTAGGCCGCAACGCAAACGGGTACCGGGCGAGCGTGAACGATGCGCTCACATGCTTGGCCTGCGGCTCGACCAATCCTCCCGGCGCCAGCTTCTGCGCCGCCTGCGGGCGGAAGCTGTCCGAAGCCGAGGCTGTCGCATACACGGTGTCACAGCCGCGGCTCTTCGGCGTCCTTTCGCCCGTTGCCGCGTTCGTGCTCGGTTGCCTCCTGCTCCTCGGGGCAGTGGTGGCACTCGTCGCGGCGAGCATGGTCGTCGGGATCGTGCTGCTCGCGGCTACGATGGCCACGTTCGTTCTTTTCTACGGCGCCGCGGAGCGCGATCCGTCGAGCTCGGTGGCGCGCGGCGCGGTAACGGCGAGTGCTCGCATGCGCGGCTGGACGAGCCTCACCGCAGGGTCCACGAAGGCGTGGACGAGGACGGGTCGCGACCTCCTCCGCCTGCGAGGGGAGCTGCGGGCGCTACGTGATCATCGCGAGCAGGCAGCGCTGGGCGACGCCGCGTACCGCGAAGACGAAGCCGCGGTCAACTCGCTCCGCGAGCGCATGCGCGAGCTCGACGCCGAGATCGCCGCGCGCGAGCAGGCGCGCACCGCCTCGCTCGCCCGAGCACGGAACCGAGTGGCGGACGAGCGTCTCGCCGCCCGCCGCACACAGGTGCTGTCGCCAGTCGAGATCGAGCACACGCGCGGCACCACGGACTCGTGAGATCCGATCCGATCGGAGGTCCAGCTCGAAGAACTGAACGGGTTCCTCTGCACGCGCGGGGCACAAGCGCCGCGTCCCAACGAGAAGGGAGTTCGAGCATGCGCAAACTCACGCAAGTCATCGCTCCGTTCGCCGTCGCACTCGCGCTCGTGGCTGTCGCCGGTTGCGGCAGCGACGACGACGATGCCGGCAGCGACGACGTGACGGTGGAGCTCGCCGAGGTCGACGGCTCAGGCCAGGAAGGTACGGCGACGCTCACGGCGAGTGGTGACCAGACGACCGTCACGATTGACATCACGGATCCGGTGTCCGACTCGCAACCCGCCCACATCCACGAGGGCAACTGCGGCGACGACCTCAATCCCACACCCGCGTTCGGCCTTCCGAACGTCGCGAGTGGCACCTCCACGGCGACGGTCGACGTGTCGCTCGAGGACCTGCAGGACTCGGACTACGCGATCAACCTGCACATGTCGGACGACGACCTCGAGACGTATACGTCCTGCGGGAACATCGACTGACGAACGCAGCCGAGACTCAGGCGCGCCCGAGCGCGCCTGAGTCTCGCGTGAGCTACGCCGCTCCAGCTTCGAAAGCCGACTCGCCGATGACCGCCTCCTGCGACTGCAGGTCGCGACCGCGGACGAGGAAGATCGAGACGAGCACACCCACGAGGGCGATGCCAGCACCGGCCCAGAACGCCGCCTGGAACCCGTTGGTCAGGGCGAAGGGGAGCGCAGTGCCGTCTGCGACCTCGCTGTTCGTCCTCGTCGTGGCGATCGTCGAGAGGATCGCGATGCCCACCGCGCCCCCGACCTGCTGTGACGTGTTGAGCAGGCCGGACGCGAGGCCGGCTTCGTTCGGCCGCGTGCCCGCGAAAGCCGCGATCGAGATCGGCACGAAGGCGAACGGCATGCCGAGCCCGATGATCAGGAAGCCCGGGAGCAGGTCGCCCACGTACGAGCCGTCGACGGAGACCTGGGTGAAGTACACGAGCCCCACGGTCAAGAGCGTCATCCCGAAGATGAGAGCCGGCTTCACACCCACCCGGTTGACCGCCAGCGCCGCGACGTTCGCCCAGATCACCGCGGTGCCCGCGACGGCGAGGTACGCGACGCCGGTCTTCATCGGCGAGAACTCGAGCACCTGCTGCATGTAGAGCGTCAGCATCAGGAACATCGCGAACAGGACGGTTCCGAGCACGAACCCGGCGATGTTCGCGGCGGTCAGGGTTTGGAGGCGAAAGACCGAGAGCGGCATCAGCGGGTCCTTCGCCCTCGACTCCCAGGCGACGAACGCGATCAGCAGCGCGGCCGCGACCGCAAACACGCCGATCGTCGTCACCGAGTCCCAGCCCCAATCCCGACCTTGCGTGATGCCGAGCACCAGGATCGAAACGCCCGCGGTCACGAGGATGGCACCGACGGCGTCGAAGCCCTGCCCGTGCTTGTCGAGGCTCTCGGAGAGCAGGAAGGGAGTCAGGACGAGCGCCAGCACACCGACCGGGATGTTCACGAAGAAGATCCACTCCCACGAGAGCAGGTCGGTGAGGACACCTCCGAGGAGCACGCCTGCCGCAGCGCCGACACCGCCGACTGCGCCCCACGCCCCGAGCGCGATGTTTCGCTCGCGACCTTCGCTGAACGTGGTGACGAGGATGGCGAGCGCCGCCGGCGTGATCGCCGCCGCGCCCAGGCCCTGGATCGCGCGCGCGCCGATCAGGGAGGTGTCACTCCACGCAAGGCCGCAGAGCAGCGAGCCGATCGTGAACAGGGTCGTTCCGCCGACGAAGATGCGGCGCCGGCCGAGGAGGTCGGCGGTGCGCCCACCGAGCAACAGGAACCCGCCGAACACGAGTGCGTAGGCACTAATCACCCATTGCAGGTTCTGCTGCGAGAAGCCGAGATCGACCTGTATGGACGGTAGAGCGACGTTCACGATCGCGATGTCGAGCACGACCATGAACTGAACGGCACACAGAAGCGCCAGAGCGAGCCATTTCGTGCGATCCGAGGTAACCATGCGCAAACCCCCTGAGACCTGAGTGTCGAAAGGAAGGTTGCGATAGTACAGCTCATACTTGCAAAATGCAAGCAAGCTCTTCCAATCAGCAAGTACATGCTCTACAATCGTGGGCATGGCGAAGAGCTACGACCAGTACTGCCCCGTGGCACACGCCCTCGACCTCGTCGGCGAGCGGTGGTCGCTGCTCGTGGTCCGCGAGCTCCTCGAGCACGGGCCGCTTCGATACTCCGATCTCCACTGCCGGCTCGACGGTTGCGGAACGAACATTCTCGCCTCCAGGCTTCGCGACCTCGAGCGGGGCGGTGTCGTGAGGCGGCGCCAGCTTCCACCGCCCGCCGCGTCGACGGTGTACGAGCTCACCGAGTACGGCAACGAGCTCAGGCCCGTGCTGCATCAGCTCGCGCACTGGGGCGCTCGCTCACTCGGGCCGCCGTCCTCCGAGGACGAGCTCCAGCCGGGGTGGCTCGTCGGCGCGCTGCGAATGGCGTTTCCGGCGCAGGCGACCGAGGCGTGCATCGAGTTTCGAATCGGCGAGGAGACAGCGACACTCGACGCCGGCGACGTACGAGAGGAAGGTGCCGAGCAGCCCGATGCGGTCGTCGAAGGCGACGCTGCAGCATTCTTCCGCCTCGTGGTCGACCGCGATTTCGACACTGTGTCGATCCGGGGCTCCAAGCCGGCGGTCCGTGCGCTTCTGGACACGCTGCCGCCCTGGACAGCCGCCCCGCTGCCGCCAGTGCCCGAGCCGGTCGCGGCGTCCTAGCTCTCGAGGAGCGGGCCGAGCAGACGCTCGAGCTCGGCGCGGTAGACGAGCCCGTCATACCGCCGCAGCGGATGCGGCGGGAGAGCGACCTCGCGGAGCTGGCCCTTCCGCCGTAGGTAGACAACCGGCCTGATCGTCTCTTCCTCGTCGAACTCGAGCGTCGCGGCGACTCCCTCGCGGTCGCCGTCGACGAACACCTCCAGCGGCTGGATTCCATCGTCCACGAATCCCTCGTCGCCGAGGGTGAGCACGCGGGCGAGGTAGCCCTTCTGGAATGCGAGCTCGGGCGCATGATTCCACTCGTGGATCAGGTACGGCCCGACCTGCGCGGACGCAAGCTGTGGGCGCTCTGGCGAGAGGCCGAAGACCGCCTCCGCGAGGTGCCTGGCGAGAACGCGGGCGTTGTAGCGGTACCCGCAGACCATGCTCGAGAGGCTCGCTACCCCATGCTTGCGAAGCCCGGACGCGGCGTTGCTGACGTTGCCGGCGAAGAACAGACCCGGCACGGTGACGCTCTCCCAGAAGGGCGTGAGCGCGGGCAAACGCCCATCCAGAAGCGTTGCGACGCCGAGCTCCCGCAGGTCCTGGAGCGGCGCCTCGAAGCCAGTTGCCGCGATGACGTCGTCGGCCTCGAGCAGAAGGGGCTCCGAGCGTGTCGGATCGTGGGCGTGGACGACGTATCCGTCCTCGCGGCGCTCGACGCGCTCGACCGAGGCGTTCAGCACGAAGCGCCCCGGCGCGCCACGAACGTGCTCGTCGTACGGGGTCAGGTACCAGGGACGGAGCGGCGAGCGCGCGAGTCGGGCAAGGTCGGGCGGACGGGGCGACACGAGCGTGAGCTCACGCAGTCCGTGCCGAACGATCGCTTCACCGACCTCGAAGGCCGAGTTCCGCTTGCCGACGATGACGACGCGCCGGTCCCGATAGCGCTCGGGGGTGCTCTCGACATTGACGTAGTGA
>JACCWU010000334.1 GCA_013697465.1 Actinomycetota bacterium
CGGGTTTCCGTTCGGAGAGTCCGAGCGGAAGCCCGGAAGATACGGGCCCCCGTACTCCAAGCGGTTGACGAACGTGTGGACGTTGTCGCCGTAGGTGGCGATCGTCGCGAGCTCGACGCGGCCCGAGTCGTCCTCCACCCAGTGCGGCTCGCTGACACCGCGCGCGCCGCGCTGGACGGCTTGCCGGTACGCGTTTGTCGCGTCTGGCACGGACAGGGCGACGTCCTTCACGCTGTCGCCCTTCGTCGCCGCCCACCTGCAGATCTCGCTGTCGCCGCGGAGGCCGCTCGTGAGGACGAGACGGATCTCACCTTGCTCGAGGACGTACGAAGCGCGGTCGCGGACGCCGGTCTCGGGTCCCGCATAGGCCGTGCGCGTGAAACCGAAGGCGCTCTCGTAGAAGAACGCCGCCTGCTTCGCATTCCCCACCCATATTTCGAGGTGGTCCCAGCCGTCGATCGGCATGAAGTCCTGGTCGCTCATGTCGCTGATTCTAGGTTGCCTGAGCGACCAGTGCCCGACGCCGGACGACGAGGATACCCAGCCCGATCAGCACGCCTCCCGCGATCTGGAGCCAGGAAAGGGGCTCCGACAGGAGAACCACGGCGAGCACGGCCGCGACGAAGGGCTGCAGGTTCGCCGCCAGCGTCGCGCGGTTGGCTCCGATTCGGTGCACCGATCGGAACCAGAGGACGTTGGTGAGCACGAGTGGGCCGATCGTGGCGAAGACCATGAGCACCCCGATCTCCCAGCCGAGATCCCATTCCTGGTCGGCGGTCTGCGTGAGCCCGCTGAGCGCGATGGCGACCCAGGCTCCGGGAATGACGATCGCGCTCATCCGCGACGGCGAATACGTCCGCATCAACGGCCCGACGACGACGGAGTACGCGGCCCAGGTGGCGGCCGTCGAGAGGCCGAGGAGGATCCCGCCGATGCTACTCGCGAGCTCGCCGCCCGAGCCGGCCGCGACCAACCCGACTCCCACGGCGGAGACGAGCGCCGCGACCCAGAAGCGCCCCGTCGGCCGCTCGGTGCCGAGAGCGAGGCCGAAGACCGCGGCGAAGATCGGGATCGCTCCGAGCAAAAGCCCGATCGTCGACGCCGTCGTCACGTCGAGCGCGAAGACGAACGAAAGCTGGTTCAGCCAGAGCGTCCCGGCGGCGAGGGCGAGCACCGGCAGATGGCGCCGCTCGACCCGGAGCGTTCGCTCCAGGTACAGGGTCAGCGCGATGAAGATCGCCCCTGCGAACGCGTAGCGGACCGTCGCGTACGGGAGCGGGAGGAAGCCGTGCGTGAGGATGTACTTCGTGACGCTGAGGTTGAGCGCCCAGAGCAGGATGGTGGTGAGCAACATCAGCTCCACGGTCGACGGTCGGCGCACGCTCGGACGCTATCGGGCTGGCCCGAGGTGGCCGCCGAGTTAGGCTTCGCGCCTCATGGTCGAGCCGACTCGCGACGACATCGACGCCCTCGTCGGCTCGGCGACGCCGCACTTCGCCCCTCAACTGCGCGCCCGTGTGCGGAAGCTGATCGCGGACCTCCCGCTTGACCACCCGGTGCGCCGTTACGGCGAAGAGCAGATGGAGCTCCTGCAGCGACTCGGGCTCGCGTCCTCACGCGCCGAGGACGGGGGGCTCGAGCCCCGCAGCCGGATTGGCTGGGACACCGTTCCTTCGTCCGCGCCGGCCTCGGATCCGCTGCCAGGGCGCGAATGACCTTCGAAGGATCCTCGATCCTCGTGACCGGAGGATCGCGGGGCATCGGCAAGGCGATCGCGCTCCGCTTCGCCTCGCTCGGAGCGAGCAAGGTGGCGATCGGCTACATGCGCGGCGACAGTGCCGCGGAGGAGACGGCGACCGAAATTCGCACGGCCGGGGCGGAGCCGGTGCTCCTGCGCGGCAACGTCTCGTCGCAACGAATCGCAGACGAGGTCGTCGAGCTCGGACCGCTCGACGTGCTCGTCCACGCCGCCGCGACGGGGGTCATCCGGCCGGCACTCGAGACGGACGACAAGCACTGGGACTGGACGCTGTCGGCGAATGCGCGAGCGCTGCTCTCGCTGACCCGCGCAGCGGCCCCTTCCATGCCCGCCGGCTCCTCGATTGTCGGCATCTCCAGTCTTGGATCCACCCGCGTCCTGGACAACTACACGCTCGTGGGCGTGTCCAAAGCCGCGCTGGAGGCGCTCGTTCGCTACCTCGCCGTCGAGCTCGCGCCACGCGGGATCCGGGTAAACGCCGTCTCCGCCGGGGTCGTCGAGACGGGTGCGCTCGAGCACTTCCCGAACAAGGAGGCGATGCTCGAGATGGGGAAGCGGAACCCGGTCGGGCGGCTCGTCTCACCCTCAGACGTCGCTGCGTGCGTCACCTTCCTGTGCTCGGCCGATGCCGAGATGATCCGCGGCCAGACGCTCGTCGTCGACGGCGGCTGGTCCCTGCTGACTTCGCTCTAGCCGACGCGTCGAGCTGGGCTACTGGTGCATGAAGCCCTGGCGGGCGGCCGAGACCAGCGCGACGGCCTCGGGGAAGAGGATGCGCATGGCGTCGCGCAGCGCGAGTGCCTGCGCGTCGGACGAGCCCTCGGCCTGAATCTGCGACAAGGCGGCCGCAGTGAGCTCGACGGCGGTGTTCAGCGTGAGCGTCGCGTACTGCTCGCGCTGCGCGTCCTGAACCGACTCCGCCTGCTTCTCGGCGAACTCCCGCAGCGCTCCGAGAAGCTCCTCGGGATCGCCGCCGCCGAACGGGAAGAATCCGCTGCCGCCGCTTTCCATAGCTCCAGACTAGTCGAGCGGAACGCGGTAGCCGCCTTCGATCTCTCGCTGGAGCTCGGCGACGGCGCCCTCCGCCGAGCGCATCGCGGCGGCGAACGGTGAGCCCGAGCCCGGATCGAGCTCCTGCTCGAGGCGGCGCGCCGCAGTTCCGATCTCGTCGAGTCGGGCCGGAGTGGCGAGCTGAGGCGGCTCGCCGACGACGCGGCGGAGGGCATGCGCGGCTTCCTCTGCGTCCTCGATCCCGGGAGGAGCTTCGGTCTCGCGCAGCTCGCGCAGCCGCTCGATCAAGTCGTCGAGGTCGCCGCCGCCGGCCGCGTCGGTTGCGATCTCGCAGAGCACGGCCACCGTGACGGCATCGCGGAGCTCCCGCCGGCCGGTCACGGCCCGGCCGTCGCCGTCGAGTGCGAGCCAGCTCCGGTACCCGTCCGCGTCGTCGAACGCACAGAGACTGACTCGCTTTCCGGGGAAGGGCTCGGTGGGAATCACCGCAGAGACCCTGTCTCCCGCTCGGGCGTGGCCGGCGGCGAGAGCCGCGATTCGCTCGAGCTCGTCCGCAAGCGCAGCCACGACGCGAGAATAGAACCCGTGCCAACACCCATGCCTGCTTGGGATCGCCAGGATCACGCACGCGCACTCTTCGCTCCGCTCGGACCGTCGTACGACCGAGTCGGTGCGGCTCTCTCCCTCGGGCAGGATCCGCTGTGGCGCCGCTTCCTCGTCTCGAGGCTGCCGCAGGACGGCGGCCACGTCCTCGATGTTGCTACGGGAACCGGGCTGGTCGCGGCCGGACTCCTGAAGCGCGGCTTTCGCGTGACCGGTGTCGACCAGAGCCCGGAGATGATCGCGGTGGCGCGGAGTCGATTCGCGGGTCGCGTGGCGCTCGTCGAGGCCTCGGCCGAGGATCTGCCGTTCGAGCGCGAGTCGTTCGACCACGTCACGTTCACGTATCTCCTTCGCTACGTCGACGACCCGCGCGCAACCGTCGGGGAGCTCGCGCGTGTCCTCCGTCCCGGCGGAACCCTCGCGTCGCTCGAGTTCGGCGTCCCGCGAGGCCCGGCTCGGCCGCTCTGGGATGTCTACGTCGGAGCCGTGCTTCCCCTCGCAGGACGGGCGCTCGCGAACGGCTGGCGCGAGGTCGGCACCTTTCTCGATGGATCGATTCGCACGTTCTGGGAGCGGCATCCGCTCGAGCGGCAGCTCGACTGGTGGCACGCGGCCGGGCTGCACGGCGTGGAGACTCGGCGTCTGACCCTCGGCGGCGCGGTCGTCACCTGGGGGACGAAGACGTGAGCACGGAGAGCCGCCCGGCGTTCTATGCGCTCTCGCCGGGAGGCTGGCGCGACTACGTGACCCTCCTCCATCCGCCCTACACGGCGTGGCATCTCTCGTACGTCGTCATCGGCGGATGTCTCGCCCCGACCGTCGCCTGGGGACGGCTCGCAGCGGCGGTCGCGGCGTTCGCGCTCGCCGTCGGCATCGGCGCTCATGCGCTCGACGAGCTGCGCGGCAGACCGCTGCGCACACAGATCCCGGACGGCGTCTTGATCACGCTCGCGGGTCTGTCGATCGCCGTCGCGTGTGCGATCGGAGTCGTTGGCGCGATCTCGTTCGAGGCGTGGCTTCTCCTGCTCGTCCCCGTCGGACTCTTTCTCGTCCTCGCGTACAACCTCGAGCTGGCAGACGGTCGCTTTCACTCCGATCTCTGGTTCGGACTTGCCTGGGGCGGCTTCCCGCTCGTCTGCGGCTATACCGCGGTCGCCGGAGAGATCGGCATCGCCACCGCGCTCGCGGGCGCATTCGCCGTTCTGCTCTCCCTCGCGCAACGCGCGCTCTCGAGCCACGTGCGACATGTGAGGCGGCGCGTGGCCGCCGTGCGCGGCGAGCTCGAGCTACGCGACGGCACCCGCGAGCCGCTCGATGCAGCGCGGCTCACCGCAGCCGCTGAGACCGGGCTCCGCCTCCTCTCGGCGGCAACCGTCGTGCTTGCCGCTGCGCTGGTGGCGTTCCGCCTGTAATCCGCGCGAGCCGTTTCCGGGCTCTAGCATGATCGAGTGCCGCTCGTCGCCTGGATTCTCCTCGGAGCGCTCGCGGGCGCGCTCGCGCTGAGCGCTCTCCTCTACGTCGCGCTCCGCCGGTCGCGAGCACGTGCGGCCCGGACCGACGAGATCGTCGACACCGCTCGCAGGGCGATCCGCGCCGCGGCCGAGGAGGAGGGCGCAGCGCAGGCGGAGCAGCTTCGCGTCGCTATCTCGCGCGCGCACGCGGACTCGCTCTCGACGTACGCGACCGACCAGCGCCGTCTCTCGGACGAGCGCCGAGGCGAGCTCGCGGTCCGGGAGCGGGAGCTTTCCGACCGCCTGGCCGAGACGCTCGCCTCCGTCGAGCGGAGGGTCGAGGAGCGCCTGCGCTCCTGGGAAGCCGACCTCGAGCGAGCGCAACGCGCGCTCGAGGGCCAGGTATCCGCGCTCGAGCAGCACCAGCGACAGAGGATCGACGAGGTCGAATCCAGGCTCGAGGCGGAAGCGGCCGAGCTCGGCACGACCGCGGATCACCAGCGAGCAGCTGCGATTCGACTGCGCGAGGAGCTCGAGCACACGGCCAAGGACGCGCTTGCCGAGGCTCTCGACGAGCTGCAGTCGCAGGCCGCCGACCGCCGACGCGCGATCGAGGACATCGCCGATCGGCTTCGCCAGCGCGAGCAGGCGATGAACGAGCAGATCGACCGAGCCGAGAACGACGCGCGCTCACGGCTGGAGATCGCGTTCGCGGAGCTCGAACGGCGACAGGTCGAGCAGCTCGACCGCGCGGCGTCACGCGAGGTCGACCGGCTGAGCGAAGCGGGCGCGCTCGAGTTCGAAAATCGAATGCGGGCGATCCGCGAGGAGGCGGCCAGTCGCCTTCAGCAGGAGCTCGATCGGATGTCCGAGTCGTTCGCGAGGCGGGCGAACGTGCTCATCGCCGACCAGTTCCAGCAGGTCGCCGACGATGCGGCGCGACGGCTCGAGCAGCGGATCGACGAGGCGGCCCGGCGCTACGAGGCATCGCGCGCCTCGAGCGGGGACTGATTCGCCGGCTCACGCAAGAGCCAACTACCGCGGGCAGGGAACGTCTCAGTGACAGCGAAAACGCACGCGCATGGCCGAGACGACCGAGACACCCCTGTGGAACGAGAACGAGCCGGGAAAGGTGGAGAGCTGGCGTCTCCACATCCTCCTCGAGGCGGGCTACCCGGTTCACCTCGCCGAGCGTCTCGCCGTAAGTGAGGTCGATCTCCACGACGCCTGCGAGATCGTGAAGCGCGGCTGCGACCACACCACCGCCGCCGAGATCCTCCTCTAAGCACGTCGCTTCCGCCCGAAACCCCGGCGGTTACGCTGGGGACCGTGAAGATCGAGCCGGTGCTGTACGGGGAGCGGAAGGTCTACACCGTGTCCGCCTTCAACCGCGGCGTCGCGCTCTATCTCGGACGGCTTCCCACGATCTGGGTCGAGGGCGAGGTGCTCGAGCTAAAGCGCAACGCGGCTTGGGCCACCGTCTTCCTCACGCTCAAGGACCCGCGCACCGGCGCGACGCTCAAGGCGACCATCGGCCGCGGGGCCTACGACCGGCTCGATCTCGGCCTGGAGGAAGGCGAGACCGTTCACGTCCAGGGCCGCGCAGAGCTGTACGAGGCGCGGGGCGAGCTCGGACTGCGCGCCACGGCGATCGAGCGGATCGGCCTCGGCGAGCACCTCCTCGCGCTCGAACGGCTGAAGCGCCGGCTTGCAGGCGAAGGCCTCTTCGCTCGGGAGCGCAAGCGTCCGCTGCC
>JACCWU010000013.1 GCA_013697465.1 Actinomycetota bacterium
GCTCGATCTCGCGCGTCTCGAAGGCCTCGAGGATGTCGCCTTCCTTCACGTCGTTGAAGCCGTCGAGGAGGATGCCGCACTCGAACCCCTCGCTCACCTCGCGGACGTCGTCCTTGAACCGCCTGAGCTGCGCGATCGACGTCTCGTGGATGACAGTGCCGTCGCGCACGAGCCGAACCCGTGCGCCGCGGCGCACGGTACCGCTCGTGACCATGCAGCCCGCAATCGTCCCGAGGCGTGAGACCTTGAAGAGCGCCCGCACCTCCGCCTCGCCGAGCGTCTCCTCGGTCTGAACCGGCGAGAGCATTCCGACGAGCGCTTGCTGGATCTCGTCGGTGAGCTGGTAGATGACGCGGTATGTGCGGATGTCGACGCCTTCGCGCTCGGCGAGCTGGCGGGCATCGGCGCTCGGGCGCACGTTGAAGCCGACGACAAGGGCATCGGAAGCCGATGCGAGGTTGACGTCGTTCTCGGTGACGCCGCCAACTCCGGTATGGATGACGTTCACTCGGACCTCGGAATGCTGGATCTTCTGCAGCTCGCCGAGAAGCGCTTCGACCGAGCCCTGGACGTCGCCCTTCAAGACGATGTTGAGATCCTGCACCTCGCCGGCCTGGAGATCGTCGTGGAGAGTCTCGAGGGAGACGCGGCGGCGGGGGCGCTGCGCGAGTTGCTCACGGCGAAGCCGCTCGGCGCGGACGTTTGCGAGATGCTTCGCCTGGCGCTCGTGCTCGACGACGCGGACGAACTCGCCGGCGCCCGGCGGATGCTCGAACCCGAGGATCTCGACCGGCTCGCCCGGTCTGGCTTCCCGGACGCGCTCGGCGCGATAGTCCTGCAGCGCACGAACCTTCCCCGAGGCGTCACCCGCCACGATGGCATCGCCGACGCGAAGAGTGCCGCGCAGCACGAGCACGGTCGCGACCGGCCCGCGTCCGACGTCCAGGCGCGATTCGATGACGAATCCCGACGCCTCCGTGTCGGCGTTCGCGCGCAGGTCAAGCTCCGCGTCGGCGACGAGGAGGATCCGCTCGAGCAGGTCGGCGATGTTCGTCTTCAGCTTGGCCGAGACCTCCGAGAACTGCGTCGAGCCGCCCCAGTCCTCCGGCTGGAGGCCCTCCGCGGCTAGCTCGCTCTTGACGCGGTCGACATTTGCGTTCGGCACATCCACCTTGTTGACGGCGACGACGATCGGCACCTCGGCGGCACGAGCATGCGAGATCGACTCCTTCGTCTGCGGCATGACCCCGTCGTCCGCCGCGACGACCAGCACCGCGATGTCGGTGACCTTCGCCCCGCGGGCTCGCATGGCCGTGAACGCTTCGTGACCAGGCGTGTCGAGGAATGTGATCTTCCTCCCCGCAACGTTCGCCTGGTACGCGCCGATGTGCTGTGTTATCCCGCCGGCTTCGGTATCGACGACGGACGTCTCGCGAATGGCGTCGAGAAGCGTGGTCTTGCCGTGGTCGACGTGACCCATGATCGTGACGACAGGCGGTCGCGACTGGAGGTCCTCCTCCCGATCGTCGAACCCTTCCGGCTCGATCTCCTCCTCCGCCGCGTGCTTGATCGTGATCTCGCGCTTGAGCTCCGTGCCGATGACCTCGACCTCTTCGTCCGAGAGAGACTGCGTCGCAGTTCTCATCTGACCGAGCCCCATCAGGATCTTGATCAGCTCCGGCATCGGGACGCCGAGCGTGTGCGAGAGATCCTTGACGTTGACGCCCGACTCGACGGTGACGGGCCCGCTCGGCGGCGGTGCCGGCGGCTGGCGGGGCGTGGAGGGCGCAGCGCTCCGGTCCCGGGCCTGGCGACCGTCGCGCCCACGGCCGCCACCCTCGATGACGACCCTGCGCTTGCGCCCCCCGGGGCCGCCGCCGCGGGGCCGGATCGGGCGGTTGGGCCTGTTTCGTCCGTCAGCCATCGTCCGTCAGTCTAAAGCCGGTCTGATTCCGCCGGCTCGCCGTCGACGTCGCCGCTGCCGTTGTCGTTGTCCGGCCGTTCGGAGGGATCCAGCTCGGCCACGGCGACCGGCGCTTCCGCGACTGCTGCGGAGGTCTCCTCGGAGGACTCTGCCTCGTCGTCTGGAGCGACATCCGTTGTCTCCGGAGCCACTTCGGCGACCGCCGGATCGGCGGTCGCGAGCTCCTGGTGGGCAGGCACGCCGCAGTAGCGCGACCCCGGAAGCGCCGCGTTCGGGCAGCGCTTGCCGTTCGAGAGGATCGCCGCACAGCGACCCGAGTAGTCCTCGTCGTCCGAGGCTCCCGCGAACGCAGCGGCGGCTTCTGCCCGTGCGAACTCCGACTCGGACTGGATGTCGATCTTCCACCCGGTCAGGCGAGTAGCGAGGCGGGCGTTGAGCCCCTCCTTGCCGATTGCAAGCGCGAGCTGGTCGTCCGGAACGATCACGGTCGCCTCGCGGCTCTCGTCGTCGATGTACACCTCCCGCACGCGTGCGGGAGAGAGCGCCTTCGCGACGAAGCGGGCCTGCTCGGTGTTCCACGGGATGATGTCGATCTTCTCACCGCGAAGCTCCGAGACGACCATGCGGACGCGCGAGCCGCGCGGCCCGACGCAGGCGCCGACCGGATCGACACCCTGCTGATGCGACTCGACCGCGATCTTCGACCGGTAGCCGGGCTCTCGCGCGACTCCGCGAATCTCGACGAGCCCGTCGGCAATCTCCGGTACCTCGAGCTCGAACAGGGCGCGGATCAGCTCGGAGTCGCGCCGCGAGAGAATGACCTGGGGGCCCTTCGTACCCGACCGAACCTCGGCGATGACGGCCTTGATCCGGCTCCCCTGCTCGTAGCGCTCGCCGTCCACCTGCTCCGAGCGCGGCAGCAGGGCCTCGACGCGGCCGAGGTCGACGAGCACGTTGTTGCGGTCGCCCGCCTGCTGGACGATGCCGGTGACGACCTCGCCCTGGCGGTCGACGTACTCCTCGTACATGATCGCCCGCTCGGCCTCGCGAATTCGCTGCTGGATGACCTGCTTCGCAGTCTGCGCGGCGATGCGGCCGAAGTTGTCCGGAGTCACGTCGGTGCGCACGATCTGGTCGGGCGGTACCTGGGCCCAGTCCAGATCGAGATCCTCGTCCGCGACGAGCGTGTGCTGGCGTTCGCCGGTCTCTTCCTCGATGCGCTCGAGCTCGGTGATCCGCTCCTCGCGGGCAAGCTCGAGCAGGCGCGTCTCGACATCCGGCGGGATCTGGATCCCGTCGACGCGGAACTCGCCGACGTCGTCGAGCTTCACCTCGGCATGTCGAGTGGCGCCCGGCGTCTTCTTGTACGCGGCGAGCAGCGCGTCCTCGAGGGCGGAGATCAGGACACCTTCGTCGATGCCCTTCTCCTTCTCGATCGCTTGGATTCCTTCGATGATCTCCTGGCTCATGGCTACCCCTCGTCGATCAGGTTTCCCCGCACGATTGCCTCGTACGGGATGCGCAGCGGCTCGGACCCCACGGCAAGCGTGACGGCGTCCTCGTCGGCTGCAAGAACTTCTCCGCGAAAGCGGTTGCGACCCTCGAGCTCGCGCTCCGTGCGGACGGCTACACGGTGTCCGGTCACCGAGGCGAAGTGTCCTGGCTTGCGCAGGGGACGCTCCGGACCGGGCGACGACACCTCGACCGTGAAGTCGGCGAGGTACGAACGGAGGACGTTCGTCACCCGCTCGCAGAGCGCATGATCCACCCCTTCCTCGCGATCCACGTAGACCCGAAGCCGGCTCGGAGAAAGGAGCTCCACCGCGAGGACTTCGACGCCCGGCAGGCCGCGCTCGACCGTCGGAGCGATCTCCTCCTGGAGCGTCCGCTCTCTCGCGTACGTCGTCGTCGTCATCGGGTATCCGGTCTCCTTGCTCAAAAAAAACGGGCGCCTCGCGCCCATTTCTCCAGACAGGTGAAATGTGGTTCGCGAAGGATAGCACCGTACGCCGAGAATCCAGGCCGTCCGTACCTCCGTACGCACGACCGCGTCCCGCTCACATGTCAAGCACGATCGTGACGGGCCCCTCGTTCACGAGCATCACGTCCATCGGGACCCCGGAGAGGCCACGAGACACACGCACCTCGCATCCGAGGGCCTCACAGAAGCGCTCGTACAGCGGTTCGGCCTCGGTGGGATCCGCCGCGTCCGTGGAGCTGCCGAACCTGCCGTACCGGTCCACGTTTGTACCGCCCCCTCCATCCTCTCAAATACCGACTTCTTCAACGTGTCGCGGGCCAACTGCGTGAAGTCGACGGGGAGATCATTGAGCTGCTCAGGGAAGAGCTTCCGTAGCGTGCTAGCGCGGGCGAGAGCTCTCCGGCAGGTTGGCTCAGACATGACGAGCCGCGCAGCCTCGAGCTGGAACGCCGCTCTCTGATGCGATGCGGTGGCACGAGCGGTATCTGAAGGAGGGCTCGTCGAGGCTCCAGCACTTCGCGGAGGTCACTGCGAGTCTCGCCGACTCGCAGCGGACCGCGAAGTAGCGGCGCGTCAGGTCGAGGGCAGTGCGTGCTCGCGGCCGAAGACGGCGAACGCGAGGATGATGAGGCCGATTCCCGTCAGGACCAGCGCTACACCGACGACGATGCTGAAGATCGAGATCTGCTCGGCCATGTAGGAGACGTTCAACGCAGTCGCTAGCGCGGTCTCGGTGATCCAGAGATTCCGGGCTCCGTTCGAGATCGGGCTGCCGCTCTCGTCCTTCGCCGCCGCGGCTTCGTCGCTCGTGCCCGCTGGATCGTCGGGCTCCTCCGCCGACTGAAAGCGCCCCATCTGCGCGTAGGTCAGTCCGCCTGAGGCCTCGAGCGCGTGAATGCGCATGTACTGCGCGAAGCAGCGTGCCTCACCGCCCGTGTCGATCGTCTCGTCGACAACGTCGCACGTCGGCAGCTCGATGGTCGCGGGAAGCCCAGCCTCGCTTGCTGCCTTCTGAATCTCGGCAGGGG
>JACCWU010000024.1 GCA_013697465.1 Actinomycetota bacterium
GTCATCTCCTCAGCACGCGCTCCAGGAGGCCCGGGCGCGTCGTGGTGGTCATGGGGGACGAGCCGTACTCGCGGATCTTCCAGCGCCGCTCGAGCTCGTCCTCGCGGTCGAGCACGCAGCCCTCGACGAAGCCGAAGCGAAGCTCGTGGTCGGACGCCTCGAGGAGCGCGTCCAGATCGCTCGTGCAACGGTGCTTGGGAGCTAGGAGCCGGCTGCAAGAGATGCAGCACGAGAACGCCGCGACGTGGCGCGTAACCGGCGGCTCGAGGTGCCGCCGGAACACCGGCTCCTCTCCCCAGCCGCCCCAGGGAGCGACCTTCGCCACCTAGCGGCGCTCCACGCGGGCAGCCTGCGAGTCGCGCAGGTAGCCGGCCAGGGACGAGCTCTCGATTCGGATGCGCGCCTTCGGGCCAGGCCCGATGCGGTAAGCCGGCAAGCGCCCGTCTCGGACCGCGGCGCGGACGGCCTCCTCTGAGACCCCGAGGAGACCAGCGACCTCCGTGACGCTCAGCAACGAGAGGCCGTCCGCTTGCTCCACCACCGACTCCATAGGTGCATCATATTACAAGGAATGCAAGCTTTGGAGCAAGAGGAAGAATGCGCTAGATTCGGAGCGTGCCGCCGCTCCTCCCGCGCTTCTACGGAGCGCAACAGGCGATCGAGGATGAGCGCAGACTGGCGAAGATCATCCTCGAGACGGGCGGCTCCATCGACGAGGTCGAGGGCTCGAAACAGTCCTCCCGGCTCACGAAGGGCGCCGATGGCCATGATTGGCGCCGGCGACGTGGCCTGCCAATCGTGGGCAAGGGAGTCAGCGGCGCGATGCCGGGAACGAATCCTCGCGAAGGAGAACAGGCGACGGCGGTAAGCGGTGGGACCCCCCGCTCCGGGGTCCCGTGTCACGCCGGTGTCACGCGCAACCGCAGAACGCCGAGGAACCCAGGGGAACGGTTTGGCTCAACGGAGCGGGTTCGGGTAGCCGAGAGGTACCCAGGAGAAGCCCCGGCACACTTCCCAAGCCAGGTGTCGTGGGTTCGAGTCCCATCGTCCGCTTGAGAAACGCACCGTTGAGTGGTTCGATGTGTCCGTCCCTTGAGGCTTCTTTCCCGGACGTAAGGGACACTCCGTTGGGAATGTGTGAGAAGGCATCCGCGCGGCAAGGAGGACAAAGTGAGCAAGAGCTCCGACAAGCCGAAGAAGCAGCAGCAGAAGAAGCCGCAAAAAACGCTCAAGGAGCGCCGCACCGAGAAGCGCGCGGCCAAGAAGCTCGGCTCCGGCTCGCTACTCCGGCCGGGCGAGTGATAACTGTTGACGCCCTCGGCGACCGCCCAGTCCTGAGAGGGATTGCCGATTCGATTGGCGAAACGCAAGAATAGTTCGTGACGATGACGTCAAACGACTCCGAGCGGCTCGCGCAAGAAGTGAGCGGTCTGAACGACAAGGTCGCCGATCTCGAGCAGCGGCTGGCCGATGTCGAGAAGGTCAACTCGCGCCTGGAACAGGCCGCGCTGACCACGGCGCGGGCTTTACAGGAGATTTCGGGGCACTGGGATGCGGTCTATGAGGCCATGCGCCGCGCAGAGACGGCCGAATCGAAGGATGAACCGCCTAAGCGCGGCTGAGCCCGCGGTGCCACCGCCGTGCATGCGGCTGGCCAGATATGGCGAGAAGGAACAGCGCGCAACGGTTCGGCTCAACCACGCGGGCCTAGGCGTTGTTCGAGTTCCATCGTCCGCTTCGGGAGAATGCCTCGCAAGCGGGGCGTCTGTCTCTCCGGTGAGTTGCGCCCGGCGATCGTGGTCGACGGGCTATCTGGAGTTGCGCCGGGAGGCTGTCTGCGAAATGCTGTCGCGGAATGGAGCAGTCGCCCCAGGATCACGCGCTCGAAGCAGTCCGCAGCCTCGCGGATCGGCTTACGGCGGTCGAAGAGACGCTGCGCACGGCGATGGACCATCGAGCGCGCGTGGAGGTCAACCTGCGCGAGGCCGAAGAGCTGTTGGTTCGATGCTCCGAGCTCGAGTGGAGCGATGCGCACGACGACCTGTTCGGCGAGGTCAACCGTTTCACAGGCAGGCGCGACCTCTACACCTAGGACGCGAGAGAGGGCGGCCGCAGCCGCCCTCTAGGCATCGGCCCGCGGCTTTGGTCAGGCCTGCAGTCGCGCGCACTTCGTGAACGGCGGCCGATCGCCGAGCACGAACTCCTCGATGTAGAGCGGCCCGACGCCGGGGATCACATCGATCTGGATGATGCGCCCGGTCGGGACGACCTTGACCTGCGGCTTCGTGAAGTCGAAGTCGATGAGCAGCCCCGGCCCGGCCGCGCCTTCGGGGAACGGCCTGGTCTGGACGACGCCGCTTTTCACGAGCGGCGCGGCAAAGTTCTTACTTCCGTCGCGGCTCAAGCCGAACGGCTCCAGCTCACCTTTTTGCCTGCGCACCATTGCCCGACGATCTCGTGCACGACGCCGGAAGCCGGCTGCGGCGTCAGCGCAGCGCCGAACGCGGCTGCGGCGACGAGCAGCGCTACGAGCTTCTTCATGCTCCCCTCCTCTTCGTGTGACTGTCCGAAGAGGTGTTCCCACGATCACGCGCGTGCGGTTTGGATCCAGCCCGTACGAGCAGAAGCCCCGCGTGTTGCGGGGCTCCCCCTCGAGACACACGTCGCTCTGTGCTAGCGGCGGCTGTAGCCGAAGCCACCGAAGAGAGCGAGTACCACGAGCACTACGATCAGAACCAGAAGCCAGGTTGGCATTGGTTGCACCTCCTGACCCAGCTTCTTCCCTCAATTGGGTGCAGTTGAAACCACCCCGCGCACATCCGTCTCAGCCGGACCGAACGCAGCGGAAACCGAGATTGCCGGTCGAAGAGTCGGGCGTGTTCCCGGTCCGGGCAGCTACGCGATAGCGCCGGCAGTAGGAGGCGTGACAGAGGTACGAGCCGCCCTTCTGAACCTTGTGCGTGCCACGGCGCGGGCCGAGCGGGTCGCGACGGCGGTCACGCGTCCGGAACGTCGACGAGAACCAGTCGGCCGTCCACTCCCAGACGTTCCCGGTCGTGTTGTGGAGCCCGTATCCGTTCGGCGGAAAGCTTCCCGCCGGCGCGGTGCCGAGGTAGCCGTCCTCGAGCGAGTTGTGCGACGGGAAGTCGCCCTGCCAGACGTTCATACGGTGCTCGCCGTTCGGTTCGAGCTCGTCGCCCCACGGGAACGCTCTCCGCTCGAGTCCGCCCCTGGCCGCACGCTCCCACTCGGCCTCGCTCGGAAGCCGCTTTCCCGCCCACTCGCTGTAGGCGACGGCGTCGTTCCAGGAGACGTGCACGACCGGATGGTCGAAACGACCGTCGAGCGAGGACTGCGGCCCCTCGGGATGCCACCAGTCGGCGCCCTCGACCTTCCGCCACCATGTTGTGCCGGCGACAGCCTGGGTCGGCGGGAAATCGGTCGGAAGCAGACCGATGAAGACGAAGGACCACCCGAAGTGCTCCGCCTGGGTCAGGTGTCCCGTGTCGTCGACGAACGCCCCGAAGCGCGCGTTCGTGACCGCTTCCGCGTCGATCCAGAGCTCGCTCGTCTCGACCTGGCGCAACGGCCCTTCTCCGTCGTCCGGGTACGCGAGCGCGTCCTCCGACCCCATCCAGAACACTCCCCCGGGAAGACGCACCATCGCAGCGCTGTCGCCCGGACCGTCGCTCAAGCCTTGACTGCCTCCTCGAGCTCCGCCGACCACTCGCCGGCCGCCGCGAGGGCATTCATCCGCGCGCGGTGCAGGAACACGGCCTGAGCCGCGTATGCGTTCGCCTCGTCCCCACCCCACTCCCGGAGTGCGGACGCCTGGAGCGCGCGGCCGTACGAGAACGACAACGGCCACGGGCCGCCGATCCGGTTGATCGCGTTCAGGTTCTCGGTCGCCTGTACCTCCGACTGGCCGCCGGAGAGGAACACGATCCCGGGCACGGCCGCGGGCACGTGGCTGAGGAAGCAGTGGATCGTCCGCTGCGCGATCTCCTCCGACGACGCCTGCTTAGAGCAGCCCTTGCCCGAAATCACCATGTGTGGCTTCAGCAGCGTTCCTTCGAGATCCACGCGCTGGGAGTCGAGCTCGTCGAAGGTCGCGTGCAGCGTGCGAGCGGTCGCCTCGTGGCACACCTCGAGCGTGTTGTCGGCGTCCATCAGCACCTCGGGCTCGACGATCGGCACGATCCCCGTCTCCTGGCAGAGAGCGGCGTAGCGCGCGAGCGCGTGCGCATTCGCGTGGATGCAGCCGCCGGTCGGGATGCCCACCCCGATCGTGATCACCGCGCGCCATTTGGCGAAGCGCGCCCCGAGCCTCGCGTACTCCTCGAGCCGGGCGCGGAGGCCGTCGAGCCCTTCGGTCACCTTCTCGCCCGGGAAGCCGGCCATGTCCTGTGCGCCCGTGTCGACCTTGATGCCCGGGATCACGCCCTTCGCGGCGAGCAGCTCCGGAAACGGCGTGCCGTCGTCCGCCTTCTGGTGGATGGTCTCGTCGTAGAGGATGACACCGCCGATGTACTCCTCCATCCCGGGAGTCGTGAAGAGCAGGCCGCGATAGAACCGGCGGCTCTCCTCGGTCGACTCGACGCCAATCGTGTCGAATCGCTTCTTGATCGTGCCCGAGCTCTCGTCCGCAGCGAGGATTCCCTTGTGATCGGCGACGATCGCGCGGGCTGTCTCGTGCAGCTCTGTTCGTTTCGGCTGGGCCATCAGCGCGCTCCTTTCGTCAGGCTCTGGATCTTCGTCAAGGGATGGGATGCCTGGATGCGCCGAAACGTCCCCGAACGCGAGCGCATGACGATGGAGTCCGTCTCGACGCGGTCATGAACGACGCGAACGCCCCGTAGGAGCGCTCCGCTCGTCACTCCCGTCGCCGCGACGAACACGTCGTCGCCTGTTACGAGATCGTCGGTCGTCAGGACCCGGTCGAGGTCGTAGCCGGACTCGGCGAGCTGCTTGCGCTCGTCGTCGTTCCGCGGCCACAGCTTTCCCTGCATCGCCCCGCCGAGCGACTTGATAGCAGCGGCGGAGATGACGCCTTCGGGCGTCCCCCCGATTCCCATCAAGAGATCGATGCCCGTCCCCTCCTGCGTGGCGGCGATCGCGGGCGCGACATCGCCGTCGCGGATGAGGTTCACGCGCGCACCCGCCTCGCGCAGCTCGGCGATGAGGTCGTTGTGGCGCTCGCGCTCGAGGACGACGACGGTCAGGTCGTTTACCTGGACCTCCTTCGCCTCCGCGACACGCTCGAGGTTCTCGGTTGGCGTGGCGTCGATGTCGATCGCATCCGCCGCGTCGTGCCCGACGGCGATCTTGTCCATGTACAGCGCCGCACCGGGGAAGAACATCGTGCCCCGCTCGGCGACCGCGATCACCGAGATCGCATTGGGCATGCCGAGCGCCGTCAGCCTCGTTCCCTCGAGCGGATCGACCGCGACGTCGACCTCGGGCCCGGTGCCGTCGCCAACCTCCTCGCCGTTGTAGAGCATCGGCGCCTCGTCCTTCTCGCCCTCGCCGATGACCACGACACCGCGCATCGACACCGTGTTGATCATGAGCCGCATCGCGTCGACGGCCGCCTGGTCGGCGGCATTCTTGTCGCCACGTCCGATCCAGCGCGACGCGAACGTCGCCGCGGATTCGGTCACGCGGACGAGCTCGAGCGCGAGGTTGCGATCGGGGATGGACCGGTCGGGCTCGCTCACACTCCCATGCTAACGGCGCTCGAACGAGCAAAACGCCGGTGACATCACCGCTTGTGACTCGAGAACGCGTTCGAGTTGCATCACATCGTCTCGGGCGCCTCGACCCCGATCAGATCGAGGCAGCGGGCGACGACGAGCTGCGTGGCGCGCGCGAGCGCGAGCCGAAAACCCTCGGACTCGGAGCCGAGCACGCGGTGCTGGTGGTAGAAGCGGTGGAAGTCGTCGGCCACTCGGATGGCGTAGGTCGGGATCGCGTGCGCGGCTCGCCTCTGCGCCGACTCCGCCGCGAGCGCTGGAAACTCGAGCAGGCGCTTGACGAGCTCCCGCTCCTCGGTGACCAGGGGCACCGCGAGATCCGCCTTGTAACGATCAGTTGCAAGCCCCGATTCGCCTGCGTTGCGCAAGATTCCGGCGATTCGGGCATGCGCGTACTGGACGTAGTACACCGGGTTCTTCTGCGTCTTCTCGGCAGCCAGGTCGACGTCGATCTCCATCGTCTGGTCGTGACCGCGCGAGACGAGGTACCAGCGCGCGGCGTCCACCCCGATCGTGTCGAGAAGCTCGTCGAGAAAGACGACGTCGCCCCGACGCTTCGACATCTTCTTCGCCTCGCCGCGCTCGACGAGCTGGACGAGCTGGTAGATGAGCACTTCGAGCGAGTCGCGTGGGTGCCCGAGCATCTCCGCGAGCGCCTGAAGGCGACCGACGTAGCCGTGATGGTCCGCGCCGAGGACGTACACGAGCCGGTCGAAGCCTTTCGCGTACTTGCGGCGCACGTACGCCGCGTCCGCTGCGAAGTACGTCGGCGTCCCATCCGCGCGAACGAGCACGCGATCCTTGTCGTCGCCGTGCGCGCTCGTCCGGGCCCAGAGCGCTCCCTCCTCTTCGTACGTGTCGAGCAGCGCGATGGCCTCCGCGATCTCCGCCTCGACCTCGCTCTGCCTCTCCCACGTGTCGAAGCGAATCCTGAAGCGCTCGAGCGTCGACTCGATCCGCGCGAGCATCGGGGGCACGGGATCCCCCGAAACCGTGGCGAGCTCGTTCAGGTAGTCGCCTTGATACCCGTCCTCGGGCGGATCCTCCCCGCGGCGAACGGCCTCGACCGAGGCCCGAAAGCGCTCGATCTGCGCCCCGGCGTCGTTGTAGTAGAACTCCCGCTCGACATCGTGGCCGGCGATGGCGAGGAGCCGTGCGACTGCGTCGCCGTACGCCCCGTTTCGCCCATGGGCGACCGTGAGT
>JACCWU010000039.1 GCA_013697465.1 Actinomycetota bacterium
CGCGTCGTCGACCACGACGACGAACCGCCCGGAGCGGATCTCCTCGACCGCCTCCTCGACCGTCGCGAAGGGCGACGCCGTCTCGGGAGCCTGCGTGTCGATGCTCACTCCGGGATCGTAGCCCTGCGGTTCCCTCGCGTCGTCGGGGCGGCGCTCGCAAGCGAGACAAGGGCTCGCCGCGCAGGACAGTACGAGCAGTACGGACAAGCGGCGAGCCCGCAGGATCGCGCCGCGAGCGTCGTCAGCCTCATGCGGAGCCCGGCTTCGCCGGGCGGGAGCATGAGGCGGCCGACGGCGCGAGGCGCTCCACGTACTTCGCGAGGATGTCTACTTCGAGGTTGACCGCGCGACCGGGCGCGAGCGTCGACAAGGTGGTGGACGCAAGCGTGTGCGGCACGAGTGCGACGGCGAACGTGTCCTCGGTCACCTCGGCGACCGTGAGCGCCACTCCGTCCACGGCGATCGAGCCCTTCTCGACGCAGTAGCGCAGAACGTCCGGCGGAGCGTGGACGAGCACGCGCAGACCGTCTCCTTCCGCCTCGACCGACTGCACCCTGCCCGTTGCGTCGACGTGGCCCTGCACGTAGTGACCCCCGAGCGGATCGCCGGCACGAAGCGGCGGCTCGACGTTCACCTCTCCGCCGAACGGCTTGACGCGTCCGAGCGTCTCGGGAACGACGTCGAAGACGAGCCTTCCCCTATGAGTGTTCGCGCGACCGGAATCCGCGCGAGCGGATTCCGGTCTTGCACCATCTACGTGGCGAGCGGCGACCGTCAGGCAGATTCCGTCCACCGCGACGGAGTCGCCCAGGGCCGCGTCGACGGAGGTCTCGACCACGAGCCGGAACCCGTCGAATGAGACGACGCGGCCGACGTCGCGAACGATCCCCGTGAACAACGCGACAACCGTAGCCATTCCTAGGGCTCGTTTCAGAGTGATCGCCCGTCGCGAGGCGGATGCTGGACGACGTGAGGCAAGGACCCAGTAGAACAACATCGGAGTGCCCATATCAGACCGGTTGGGCGCGACCGAGGACGCGGCCTCACGGCGTCCAGGGCCGTATCGCGACATGGCCGCTCACTCTGAAGCGAGCTCTGACATGGAGCAAAACGTCAAGGGGTGAGGCTCGGTCGGTGGGTTGTTCACTCGGCCTCGAGCAGCGGACGGTCCGGAGCAGCGACGGTGGATCAGACTGACATTCGCCGGTCGGGACGGCATGACTGGTAACCGTCGGGAGCTGCCTCGGTCTTAGGTCGCGGGTCACCGGCGGACGGTGCCGCAAAGAGCTCTCGAGGGTTCTCCGTGTGGTCGGACGCATCCGCTGCTCGAGGCCGAGAGGTCGAGGACGCTCAGGCGCTCCTGAGCGGCTGGTTGGTCGCGATCGCCCAGACGAAGCCGGCGAGCTCTCTCGCGCAGGCGACGACGATCTTCTGGGACGGCTTGCCGCGGCCGGCCATCCGCTGCCAGCGGTGGTAGAGGCGCTGCTGACAGCGCCAGGCGCGCTCGACGACGAGCGCGTCTTGGCCGCGTTGGCGGCGGGCGAGCTCGTAGCCGACCTTCGGCCGCCGGCGCGCGTGCCAGGCGGCCTCGACGAGCATGCGGCGGACGTGGCTGTTACCGACCTTCGTGATCGAGCCGCGGCTGCGCCGCTCCCCGGACGAATGCTCCGAGGGCACGAGCCCGACGAAGGCCATGAACTCCTCCGCGCTTCGGAAGCGGTCGAAGTCGCCGATCTCGGTCACGATCGCGAGCGCGGTCAGCGTGTCGACGCCGCGCAGGCAGCGCAGCCGGGCGACCAGCTCACGCCACGGCTCCTGCTCGGCCGTCTCCCGGATCGCCCGCTCGAGCGCGTCGATCCGCCGATCGACCAGGTCGACGGTGTGCAGGTAGGTGTCGAAGGTCAACTGCTGCGCCGTGAACTCGAAGCGCTGCTCAGACAGCCACTTGCGCCGCGTCACCGTCCAGGCGCTGGTCGGCAGCAGGCGCCCGTGGCGCAGGCAGAACTTCGAGAGTCGGTGCCGGTCGCGCATGCGATCGAGACGCGCGTCCTCACGCGCACGCACGAGATCCCGTGCAGCCTCCAGCTCTGGCGAGGGAACGTGGATCGGCTCGAGCAGCCCGCCGGCATGGAGACGGGCGAGCTTGCGCGCGTCCCGCGGGTCGGTCTTGACCCGATCGCCCGGCCGCTGCGGCACGAGGCCCGGCGCCACCACCTGGCAATCGATGCCGCGCTCGACGAGATGGCGGGTAGAGACCGAAGCCGGTCGGGCCTGCCTCATAGCAGGAGCGCGCTCCCGGCCAGCGGCGCAGCGCCCGCTCGACCGCCTCCTCGTCGTAGGGCAGCGTCCGCTCCTCCAGCAGCTCGTCGGCGCGCACCGCCGCCAGCCGGATCGACCTGGCGTGCACGTCCAGGCCGACAGTTACCCTCGTACACTCGATCATGGTCGGCGACCTCCGTATGTGGCTCTACCGGGCACACCCCGGCAACCCACGACAAATGCGTAGGCGCCGACCACTCTCTGCCGACGATCGGACGCCGCCGCCCGCGGGGCTACGGCTCCATCCTGTCTTAGGGCTCGTGCACGTATGCGCTCAAGAGGACGTCGTCTCCGACCGCGCGGGCGGTGAGTCGCGTCAGCCGAGCGGGCGTGGCGAGGCCCGCCAGCATCGCCGACCCCTCGCCCGAGAGCGTAGGGGCCACGAACACGAGCAGCTTGTCGAGCAGTCCGTGCTCGAGAAACGCGGCCGCGAGGGTCGGTCCGCCCTCGAGAAGGAGCGACTGGACGCCGTTCCCGGCGAGACGCTCGAGCTCCTCGGTCAGGGGGCCGCTGAGAAGCTCGAGCTCGGAATCCTCGGCTAGCGGACCGCGCCCGAACGCGATCCGGCGCGGCTGGCCACGCGGCGTAGGCACGTCACGGGCGTCGAGCCTCGGGTTGTCCCAGCGCACGGTTCCCATGCCGACCGCGACGGCGTCCGAAGCGGCACGCAGCTCGTGGACGAGGCGACGCGACGCATCGCCCGACACCCAGCGCGAGCCCGGCACCGTCGTGCGCCCGTCGAGCGAGACGGCGACCTTGTAGGTCACGAACGGGCGCCGCTTCGCAACCCAGGTGCGCCACGCCTCGAGCTGCTGCCGGCTGCGGAGGCCGAGCTCGTCGTCGGCGAGCTCGACCTCGACGCCCGCCGCGCGCAGCTTGTCGATGCCGTTCCCTTCCACGTTCGGGTTCGGATCCGTCTGACCGACGACGACCCGAGCCACCCCGGCTCCGATCAGCGCATGCACGCACGGCGGTGTCGAGCCATGGTGCGCGCAGGGCTCGAGCGTGACGTACACCGTCGCACCGCGGGCCTTGTCTCCGGCGGCGGCGAGCGCATTCACCTCCGCGTGCGCCTCGCCTTTCCGCTCGTGCCAGCCCTCCCCGACGATCTCGCCGCCCGAGGCGACAACAGCTCCGACGACCGGGTTGGGATGCGTCGTCGCGCGGCCTCGCTCCGCGAGCTCGAGCGCGCGCTCGAGGTACTCCGGTTCCATGCGCGTGATCCTAGGCGCGAGCCAGGCCACATACTCTCGCGGCGTGTGGATCCCGCCGGCGCTGGCCGAGGAGTGGCGCC
>JACCWU010000048.1 GCA_013697465.1 Actinomycetota bacterium
CCCCCCCACGCTCTCAAAAAGAAGGGAGCACGCGGGGAAAACATGGTTTCCCCCGCGAACGCGAGCCAAAGGCGAGTGTTACTCATGTGGTCCTTTCAAGCGTCGTCGACTCGTGGATACCGCACTCCAGCTTGTCGGAGCCTGCCCAGCGCCCCGCCCGCTCTTCGTCGTCGGGGCTCGTCGGGCGCGTGCAGGGAATGCAGCCGATGGAACGGTACCCGGCTTCGTGGAGCGGATTGAAGGGAATCTCGTTGACCTCGACGTACGACCACACCCGCTGCTCGTTCCAGTCGGCGAGCGGGTGGATCTTGAAGACCTGGTATCGCTCCGACCACTGCACCTTCGGGGTCTCGGCGCGGCTTGGCGACTGGTCGCGGCGGATCCCGGAGATCCAGGCGTCGTACGGTGCGAGCGCTCTCACGAGCGGCTCGACCTTGCGGATGTGGCAGCAGCGGTCGGGATCGCGCTCCCACAGATTGGCACCCTCGGCGCGGTGCTGCTCGGCGATGGTGGGGATCTCCGGCTGGATCAGCTTCAGCGCGTAGCGGTCGACGAGACGGTCGCGGGTCTCGTAGGACTCGCGGAAGAAGAGGTGGGTGTCGAGCTCGACCGTGTCCATGCGCAGCCCGAGATCGGCAACCATGTGCACGAGCACCGACGACTGCTTCTGCCACGAGCACGTGAGGCAGACACGCGGCCAGAAGAACTGGTGCGTCCAGGCGATGAGCTCCTCGGCGCTCATCGCCTCGAAGTCCAGGTCAGGAAGCCGGGGCATGCTCGACGCGCGAACGGCCAAGCAAGACCTCCTTCAACGTGTCCGCACGAAGCCCGAGACGGAGCGTCTCGAGCGCGATGACCTCGTCCGGCGGAATGTTCCCGAGGTTCACCTCGGGACCGAAGTGCCTCACGAACCAGGCTTGCGAGCTCTTCGTCGGCGCCTCCCAGATCAGGTCGTGGAAGCTCAACGAGTGCTCGATCTCGTCGACGAGGCCCGTCCGCAGCTCCCCGGTCGGGCGGTAGATGCCGGCCGTGCCCCCCTCGCGTCCCTCCGCGATCACTTTCCATGCACCCGCATCGAGCTCCTCGCGCATCCACTGCACCCACAGATACGGGGCGATGTTGACCTCGGCGTCCTTCGAGCCGACCTCGGAGAGGACGACGAAGTCGGCGGCGAAGTCGGCGATGAGCTCGAGCTTCCGCTCGCGGGGGATCTCGATGGTGCCGTCGGAGATCTCGACGTGGGAGAAGCGGAAGTGCTCGAGCCAGCGCTTGAATTCGTCGAGCTTGTCCTGGGCATAGACGGCCTCGAAGAGCGTGCCACCGCACACGACGGGCGTCGCGAACGACCGGTAGAGCGCAACCTTCTTCTCCAGGTTGTTCGTGACGTAGCTCGTGCCCCAGCCGAGCTTCACGATGTCGACGTACTCGCCCGCGGTGTCGAAGAGCCCCTCGATCTCGCGCAGGTTGAGACCTTTGTCCATGACGTGCGTCAGCCCGCTCGAGCGGGGCTTTCCCTCGCGCGTGGGGATGTCGAGGAACGTGTGCTCGTTAGAGGCGTGCATAGATGTCCTCCAGCTTCTTCCGCGCGCGCTCCTGCACGTCGCGGTAGAGGGAGTTGCCGTGGGCGTCGATGCCCACGGTCAGGGGGCCGAAGTCCTTCACGCGGAACTTCCAGAGACACTCGGGCATGAGCTCCTCCCAGGCGACCTCCTCGATCTCCTCGATCTGGGTCGTCTCGAGCGCAGCTGCGCCACCGACGATCGCGAAGTAGACCATCCCGAGCCGCTGCATCGGCTCGATTGCCTCGTCCGGGAACCCGCCCTTGCCGCAGATCGCTCGCACGCCGTACTGCGAGCCGAGCGGCTCGGTGAAGCGCACCATGCGTGCACTCGTCGTCGTCCCGATGCAGACCTTCTCGTAGCGGCCGGGGCCTAGCTTGCGAACTCCGGGCGCGGTGTGGAGGAGGAACGCGCCGCGGAGATCCATCGGCGGTTCCACCATCTGGTCGAAGATCCTGATCTGGGTGCGGTCCCGGATGCCGATGATGTGCCCTTGGACCACGACCTCGTCCCCCGCGCGCAGCTTCAGGATCTCGGCGGAATCCGTGACGGGAAAGGTGACCTCGTGCGTCGCCATTACGCGTCCCTCTCGTACTCGATCGAGCCGTCTGCGGCGACATGCGCGGAAGCGCGGCGGGCTGCCCAGCACTGGTAGTTGACCGCAACGGGGTTCAGGGTCATGTGCGTGTCTGCGTGCTCGACGTGGACGGAGAGAACCGTGACGTCGCCGCCGAGGCCCATCGGCCCGATGCCGGTCTCGTTCAAGAGCTCGTAGAGGTCTTCCTCGAGCTCGGCGACGAGCGGATCCTCGTTGCGTGTTCCGACGGGACGCGCGATCGCCTCTTTGGCGAGATGCATGGCGTAATCGGCGGAGCCGCCGATCCCCACGCCGACGATCCCCGGCGGGCACGGCTTCCCACCGGCGTCGACGATCGACTCGAGCACGAACTTCTTGATCCCCGTGACGCCGTCGGCGGGGACGCACATCTTCAGGAAGCTCATGTTCTCCGAGCCCGAGCCCTTGGGGACGCACTTGACGTCGAGACCGTCCCAGTCCGGGATGAAGTCCCAGTGCACGATCGGGACGCGGTAGCCGACGTTCTGGCCGGTGTTCTCGCGCGTCAGCGTGTGAACGGTGTTCGAGCGGAGCGGATGCTCCACCGTCGCGCGCTCGGTACCGGCCTTGAGGGCCTCGTAGATGCGAGCCGGGTGGAGCGGGAAGCCCTCGCCGACGCGGCAGTAGTAGACCGCGATGCCCGTGTCCTGGCAGACGAGGTTCTTCTGGTCCTCGGCCACGTTCACGTTGCGGAGAATCGTCTGTAGTACCCGCTGGCCGGTAACCGAGGTCTCCTTCTCGGCCGCCCGCGCAAGCGCATCCCTCAAATCCTGTGGGATGTCCTGCAGCGCCCAAACGTAGAGGTGCGCAGCGGCATCTTCCACCGCCTGGCCGAGATCGGTAATCGTCGCCGTGGTCATGCCTTGGCCTTCTCGGCCGCTGCGCGACCGGCGCGACGCCCGAACACCGTGCATTCCAGGAGTGAGTTGCCCATCATGCGATTCCTTCCGTGCGTTCCGCCCGCGATCTCACCGCAGGCGAAGAGTCCCTCGAGCGTCGTCTCCGCGTGCTCGTCGATGACGAGGCCGCCGTTCTGGTAGTGCAACACTGGGTACGTGTAGATCGGCTCCGAGAGTGGGTCGATGCCCGCAGCTCGATACCGGCGCAGCATGTACGGCAGCGAGATCTCCGCGTCCTCTGCCGAGATCCGGGTCGTGTCGAGCCAGACGGCCGGGCGCACGTCGGGGGTCAGGACCCCTTTGCCCTTCTCGACCTCGTCGAAGATCGCCTGCGACACCGCGTCGCGGGGTCCGAGCGAGTCGGTGAACTCCTCGCCGTCGGCGTTGAGGAGCACCGCGCCGTATGCGCGCGTCGTCTCCGGGATCGAGTAGCCCTGCATCGTGGCCGGCCACGCGCCCCCGTTCGGGTGGTATTGGAGGGCGTCGAGGTCGCGCTCCTCCGCGCCCGAGTCGAGCGCGATGCGCGTGGTTTCGCCGGTTGCGTTCGGGTGGTTCGTGGAGAGCTCGCCGCGCGTCTCGGCCTCGCGAAAGCACCGGCCTCCGGCAGCGAGCACCACCGTGCGCGCCCCGATGCGCGACACGCCGTCTCTCGTCTCGAAGGACGCGCTCCAGCCGCTTTCGCTCGAGTCGAGCGACGTCAGGGAGTGATGGGCGAGAACCGTGCCTGCGCTGAACTCGAATGCCTCTCGCAACGACTTCGTGATCGCGTGTCCGGTGCGGTCTCCGACCTGGAGCAGCCGCTTTCGACTCGCGCCGCCGCAGCGTGCGAGCCGATAGCCGCCGTTCGAGCGCGTGAACTCGACACCGAGCTCCTCGAGCCAGTGGATAGCGGAGGGCGCCTCGCTCGTGAGCACCTCCACCAGTCGCGGATCGGCGGTGTCGTGCGAGCTCCGCATGACGTCCTCGGCGTGGATCACGGGCGAGTCGTCCTCCGCGAACGCCGCCTGGATGCCGCCTTGCGCCTTCGCGGAGTTGCAGGCCTGCAGCGTGGTCTTCGTGGCGAGGCCGACACGAGCGCCCGCCCGCTCCGCCGAGACTGCCGTGGCGAGCCCGGAAGCGCCGCTGCCGATGACGAGCACGTCGAATGTCGCGGGTGCGCGCACGTCCGGATAGTAACGGAATCTGTTATCGCTGTCATTACTTTCTGTTATTCGATAGACCCGACAAACGCTACGAGCGCTGGAGTTCGCAACCGGCTAGACTCGCCCGGTGGGCACGCTGGGCGACCTCGTCAAGCCGAACTTCCTGACCGTTGCTCCGGAAGACACGCTCGGGGAGGTGGCAGAGCGAATGACCCGCCTGAACGTCGGCGCCGTGGTCGTGAAGGACCACGGCCGAATGATCGGGATCCTCACCGAGCGCGACATGCTGCGCGCGATGGCCGCCCGCGTGCATACGAGCGACGCCCGCGTGCGCTCGTTCATGACCGCCGACCCGGTCACCGCGGCGCCGGACATGGATCTCGACGAAGCCGCTCAGGTGATGCTCGATAACGGCTTCCGCCACCTTCCCGTCGTGGACGGGTCGACCGTGCTCGGAGTCGTGAGCCTGCGGCGCGTGCTCGGCGGCCGGCGGCCGCCGGCTCCGGCTCCAGAAGCCGCCTGAGAGCCCTCAGCTACACGCGGAGGCGATGCCCTTCACCAGGGTGTCCGCCGCCGCGGTCAGGCTCACACGCGCCCGGCGAAGCTGGCGCACGAGCTTCGCGTTCCGGCGAATCTCCCGGACGGCCTCCCGTTCGGTCTCGTCCGGCTGGACCCGGGCAAAGAGGCACGAGAGGGGGCTCTTCTTGCCGCCGATCCAGCCCGCGGCGTAGAGGTACTTGAGGATCGGCTTGCTGTACGGCGCTCGCTTGTAGGCGGCGCGCGCCCCCGCGACCGGCACGTTCTGGGCCTTCGCACCCGAGGTGACCGCCGTCAGCGCCGCGTTCGTCGACGTCGGTAGCGTCGCCAGGCTGCCCGTGATCGTCGAGACGAGCACCGCCATCGCAGCCACCACGCTCGCGTACTCGGCGATCATGGCCTCATCGTCCTGCCGGACGGCTCAACCGTCAAGGAGTTACCAGATCGCGCGCAGAAGGTCCTCGACGGCGGATGCGGGCGCGGGGCGCGGGTTCGCGCGCGCACCGGGGCGCACGGCAACCTCCTCCGCGAGAGCCGGCAGGTCGTCCTCTGGCACGCCGAAGTCCCGCAGGCGCTCGAAGCCGCCGAGCCGGGCCAGCTCCTCGATGCGTGCGGGGGCGTCGTCCGTCCCGAGCGCAGCGGCGAGCCGCACGACCGCTTCCGGCACCGCCGGCTCGTTGAAGCGCAGCGCCGGCGGTAGCGAGAGCGCGTTCATCGCGCCGTGCGGCAGCCCGTAGCGGCCGCCCAATGCCTGTGCGATCGCGTG
>JACCWU010000080.1 GCA_013697465.1 Actinomycetota bacterium
GCGACGGTGTCGGCGCTCGAGCCCTCGGAGACGTTCAGCATCGTCCGCGACGAGTTCTTCCGGCTGACGACCCGTCATCCCGGCGTGAAGGATTGCCTGCTCGCTCTGCTCGGCGAGCAGATTCGCCGTGCGAACGAGCGGATCGTGGTCGCCCACTACCTCGACGCCGAGTCGCGCGTGCGCTGGGCCTTGCTCCAGCTGGTCGCCACCTACCAGGCCGGCGAGGAGATCGCGATCGCGCTGACGCAAGAGCAGCTCGCGGAGTTCTCCGGCACCGCGCGGGCGACAGTGAACCGCGTGTTGCGGGAGGAGGCGCGCGGCGCCGTCGCGCTCGAGCGCGGCCGGGTACGGGTTCTCGAGCCGGGCGAGCTCGAGCGCCGCGTCCGCGGCGTGCCTCGCGTTTGACATGGCGCCGCCCAACCTCCCGACCGGCACCGTCACCTTCCTCTTCACCGACGTCGAGGGCTCGACCAAGCTGCTGCACGAGATCGGGGACGAGGCCTACTCACACGTTCTCTCCGAGCACCACCGCCTCTGTCGTGAGGCCTGGGTAGAGCACGGCGGCGTGGAGGTGGACACCGCCGGGGACGCCTTCTTCGTTGCCTTTTCGCGGCCCTCGGCTGCGCTCGCCGCGGCCACCACAGCGCAGGCGGCGCTTTCCTCCGGTCCCCTCTCCGTGCGCATGGGCCTGCACACGGGGGAGATCCTGCTCGCCGACACGGGCTACGTGGGGATGGAGCTGCACCGCGCGGCCCGCATCGCCGCCGCCGGCCACGGTGGGCAGGTGCTCGTCTCCGCCTCGACCGCCGCACTCGTAGACCGGGGCGGACTGCGCGACCTGGGCGAGCACCGCTTCAAGGACCTCTCAGCCCCCGAGCGCGTGTACCAGCTCGGCGAAGAGGACTTCCCGCCGCTCAAGTCGCTGTACCAGACGAACCTGCCCGTGCCCGCGACCTCCTTCCTCGGCCGCGAACGGGAGCTCTCCGAGGTGGTCGAGCTCCTCGCCCGCCCCGAGCTTCGCCTCCTCACCCTGACCGGCCCCGGTGGCACCGGTAAGACGCGGCTCGCCCTGCAGGCCGCGGCCGAGGTCTCCGACCACTTCCCCGACGGCGTCTTCTGGGTCCCGCTCGCCCCCCTCCGCGATCCCTCGCTCGTCCCCACGAGCGTGGCCCAGGTGCTCGAGGTGCGCGAGCAGCCCGGAGCGCCGCTTTCCGAGACGCTCATGGCGGCCCTCACCGACAAGCGAGTCCTCCTCCTCCTCGACAACACCGAGCACCTCTTGCCCGAGGTCGCGAGCGAGCTCGCCGCGCTCCTAGCAATATCCGGCCCGCTCCTCTTCGTTACCAGCAGGGAACGGTTGCAGTTGCAGGGAGAGCAGGTCTACCCCGTCCCGACGCTCGAGGAGCGAGACGCCGTCGAGCTCTTCCTCGCTCGCGCGCGGGCACTTACACCCGGCTTCACGGGAAACGGTGAGGTCTCCGAGCTCTGCTCTCGCCTCGACTACCTCCCGCTCGCGCTCGAGCTCGCGGCTGCCCGCACCGTCCTCTTCTCGCCCCAGCAGCTCGTCGAACGCCTTTCCAGACGCCTCGACCTGCTCAAGGGAGGCCGCGACTCCGACCCCCGACAGCAGACGCTCAGGGCGACGATCGAGTGGTCATACGACCTCCTGAATCCCGAAGAGCAGCGCCTCTTCCGGTCCCTTTCCGTCTTTGCCGGAGGCTGTAGCTACGAGGCAGCCGAAGAGGCCGCCGGCGCCGATCCGGACACCCTCCAGTCGCTCCTCGACAAGAGCCTCCTTCGCCGCCGCGACTCAGAGCTCGGCCTCCGCTACTGGATGCTCGCGACGATCCGCGAGTTTGCCGGGGAGCGGCTCGAAGAGCGGGGTGAGGCAGAAGAGACACGGCAGCGGCACGGCGAGTTCTTCGTCGCGCTTGCCGAGGAGGTCGAACCCCGTCCGCTCGGGGGGGTCGACGAAAGCAGGCTCCGCCGTTTGCGCGCCGAAACCGACAACCTGCGGACGGCGATCCAGGTCTTCTCCGAGAGTACAGAGCCGTCGTGCGAACTGCGCCTCGTAGGCTCGCTCTTCCGGTTCTGGGAGTTCACGGGGCTAGTGACTGAGGGTCGGCAGCTGGCGGAGCATGCGCTCGCGCGCTCCGAAGACGCGGATCGGCGACTGCGCTTGAAAGTGCTCTATGCCGCCTTCATCTGCGCACATTCGGAGGCGGATTGGGACGGCATGCGTAGGTACGTCGAGGAACGGCTGTCGATCGCTCGCGAGCTCGAGGACAAGCAGGCTGAGGCGGTCGCGCTCAACGATCTCGGAATCGTCGTCGCGGAAGGCGGTGACTCCGAAGCGGCCGCCTCGAGCTATGAGAGGAGCGCAGACCTGGCGAGGGAGATCGGGGACGAACACACCCTCCTGGCGGTCGCGACCAATCGCGGCTACGCAGCCCTTACGCAGGGCGACTTCCGCCGCGCGCGGGAGATTCTCGAGGAGACGCTCGTGACCGCGAGCCACCTCGGCGACGACCGCGGTCGGGAGATCGTCCTTGAGAACCTTGGCTCCGCTCTCCTCGGCGTGGGCGAGCCG
>JACCWU010000101.1 GCA_013697465.1 Actinomycetota bacterium
ACACGGACCTGAACCGTGCGCGTCTACCAATTCCGCCACATCCGCGGGGGCCGGTCATTCTACTTCTCGCGTTCGTTCAGCCCGGCAGCGTCGCGAGCACGTCGTCCGCATGCGTGTCCGGTTTCACCCGTCGCATGATCTTCGCGACGTTGCCGTCGGCGTCGATGACGAACGTCGAGCGCTCGATGCCCATGTACTTCTTTCCGGCCATACTCTTCTAGTCACGCGTGCTCACGGCAAGCGACTACGATCGGCCCGGTGATCACCGCCGCCCATCTCCTCATCTACTCGGATGACCCGGAAGCCACCCGGTCGTTTCTCCGTGACGTTCTCGGGTGGGCATTCGTCGAGGAGCCGGACACGCCGGGCTGGCTCATCTTCAAGAGCGGCCCGAGCGAGCTCGGCGTGCATCCGACGCATCAGACCCATGAGGGTGTCACGTACGACAACCCTCGGCACCACTCCATCTCGCTGATGTGCGACGACCTCGCCGAAACGATGGCGGATCTCAGAACGAAGGGCGCTGAGTTCACGGGGCCTGTCGAGGAGCAGGACTACGGGATCACCGTGATGCTGAACGTCCCGGGGGCGGACGACATCATGCTCTACGAGCCACGGCACCCAACGGCGTACAGCCTTTAAGCGTTCGGCGGCCCGCGCCTACGGCAAATAGCGCCCGGCGTGTCGTCGCGCGGATAGAGATAGCGGACGACGGGTTTGCCGCGAGACCGTCTCGCCCTCGTCGTTCTCGAGCGCGAACTCCCGTGCCGGCTGCCCCTCCTCGACCACGCGCGGACGATCGTAGCCGGTGATCCCTCGATCGAGTGACGATCCGTTCGTCCCGGCGGACGACGACCTTGCAGTGGGCGAGCTCATTACCCGCATCGCCGTCGGCATGCTCGCGGTTTCGTTCGTCGCATGGGCTGCCGTCTCCGTCGCCGTGGTCGTCGGCCGAGCGCGCTACGAGCGACGCGAACGTCTGGGCGGGACCGTGCTGAGCTCGCGCCATGCCCAGCGGCTCTTCCGCAGGGCCGAACGTTCGACGCGCACCGATTGGGGACGCTGGCGCCGAATTGCGGCGCTGAGCCGGCTTGCCCGGTTACGTCATCCCGTGAGTCCGCACCTGCTCTCGAAGGCGCTCGCCGATCCCGATCCGGTGGTGGCTTCCGCTGCGGTTCGCGCGCTCGGCTCCATCGGCGAACGCTGGGCGATCGAGTTCCTCGTACAGGCGCTCCGCTCCGGTAGGGGGCCGCGCTCGCGGATTGCCGCTCAGCTCGAGCGCCTTTCACCGGCCCCCGGGCCGCTGCTTCAACCGCTCCTGCGCGATCCCGACCCCGCTGTGCGCTTTTGGGGGGCGACCTTGATCGGGCCCTATGCCGACCGTGGCGAATACGACCTTGCAGGTCTCACCCGCGACGAGGACGCGAATGTGAGAGCCGCTGCCGCCGAGGCGCTCGGGAGTCGCCGTGGAGACGTCGCCGCCGAGGCCACGGTGGCGCTCCTCGTCGATCCGGTCTGGTTCGTGCGCGTGCATGCCGTTCGCGCCGCGGGGCAGACTGCAGGCCCAAGAGCCGCGCCGGCTATCGCGAAGCTCCTTGCGGACGAGAAGTGGTGGGTGCGCACCGCGACCAAGGATGCTCTGCGAGGAATGGGACACGAGGCGATACCTGCGCTCGCGGCGGTCCTGTCCTCGCCCGACGGATTCGCCCGAAACGGTGCGGCCGAAATCCTGCAGGACATCGGGCTCGTCGACCAGCTCGCGCTCGAGGATCCCGGGAGCCCCTTGCTGGCACAGATCTATGCGGCCGGCGGACCTGGCCTGCGCGAAGCCGCTGAGTCGCGGATCGCCCGGGCGCTCTGGCCGAGCCAGGTGCGAGCAGCGTGAGTCTGCACGCGTTCCTCGAGGTCGTCGTGCTGATCTCACTCGGCTACCTGATCCTTGTCAACGTCCTGTACTTCGGGCTCGCGGTCGTCTCGGCGTTCGAGACGAGCGTTCGCCGCCACGAGAGCGGTGCGGAGGACTACGAGACCCTCGCGTCGTCCCGCTTCACGATCCCGGTCAGCGTCATCGTTGCCGCTTACAACGAGGCGACGTCGATCGTCCCTGCCATCGAGTCCGTCCTCGCCTTCGACTATCCCGAGTACGAGGTGATAATCGTCAACGACGGCTCGACGGACGGCACGCTCGAGCGTCTGCGCGACGTCTTCCAGCTCGAGCCGTACGAGGTCTTCGTACGGGCGGTGTTTCGGAGCGAGAGGGTGAACGCCGTCTATCGAAGCTCGACGCACGCGAACCTCGTCGTCGTGGACAAGGCGAACGGAGGCAAGGCGGATGCGATGAACGCCGGCTTCAACATCGCGCGCTACCGCTACCTCTGCGGTGTCGACGCCGACATGGTCTTCGAGCGCGATGCCCTGCTCAAGGGCATGCGGCTCGCGGTGCAGGATCCGGGTCGCGTGGTCGGTGTCGCGAGCCAGCTCTCGATCGCGCGCGACCCGGGTCGCACCATGGCGGCGCCACACGGCCAGCGGCGCGTCGACCGGCATCCACTGATCGCGTTCCAGCACCTCGACTTCCTCCGGGCGTTCCTGAACAACCGCCTGGCGTGGTCGCGTCTCGGGTTCATGCTCTGCGCGTCGGGCGGCTTTCACATCTGGCGACGCGATGTCCTCGAGGCGATCGGTGGATACGCGCGCGGGTTCACCTGTGAGGACATCGAGCTGACGTTCAGAGCGCACGAGCACTTCCTCCGGGAGGGAAAGGACTACGCCGTGCTCAGCCTTCCGGACATCATCGGGACGACCGAGGGTCCGGACACCGTCGCCAAGCTCGTCTCGCAGCGTGAGCGCTGGCAGCGTGTCATCGACGAGACCGTGTGGCACTACCGCCGGATGTCCTTCAACCCGAGATATGGGAGCGTCGGGCTTCTGGGGGTTCCGTTCTATCTCGTCACCGAGGTGCTCGCGCCCGCGTTCGAGCTGCTCGCGGTCGCCTCGATACCCCTCGCGTTGGCGCTCGGCGTCTTCGACGTCACGGCGTTCCTCGTCATGCTCGGCGCCCTTGCGTTCGCAACCGGAGCGCTGACGGCGTTCGCGATCCTCTTGGACGACGTGCATTCGCGCATGTACCGGATTCGTGATCTGGCCTGGCTCCTGCTCCTCGCGCCACTCGACCTGATCATCTACCGGCCCATCATCTTCTGGGCCCGGTTCAAGGGCACCTGGCGGTTTCTGCGTGGCGACAAGTCGTGGGACCGGTTCGAGCGCAACACGCGCGCGC
>JACCWU010000115.1 GCA_013697465.1 Actinomycetota bacterium
TCGTCGCAAAGCGTCTGGACTCGCCTTACCTCCCTGGCTCGCGCGACGGCGTCGTCAAGGTGAAGCCGGAGAAGACTGCCGACTGCGTCGTCGTCGGCGTGCGCTGGAAATCGCGACCCGACCGGATCGCGACGCTGCTCCTCGGGCTCTACAACGACGACGGCGAAGTCGACTACGTCGGTTCGGCGGCCGTCGCCCCAGCCCGCCACCCGCAGATCGCAGAGCGCGTCCTGCCGCTCCTCGAGAACGCTCCCGAGCGGCGCTTCTCGGAGCCGAATCGCTGGGGAGGCGGCGAGCTCGAGGAGTCCCCGGTTCGGCCCGAGCTCGTCGTCGAGGTGCGCTACGACAAGGTGCAGTCGAACCGCTTCCGCCACGGGACGAAGCTCATCCGCTTCCGCGACGACAAGGATCCGGAGCAGTGCACCTGGCGCGAGCTGCGCGCGCCGCGGAGGCGGGGAAATCCTCGCATCGAGGACTTCCTGTGAGCAACCAGGAGCGCGTGCGGCGGTACTGGGAGTCGTTCTGGTCGCGCGGCGACACGGCGGCGGTGGACGAGTTATACGCGTCGACCTTCCGGCTCAACGGGCACGAAGTGCGTCGCGGCGAATGGCTCGAGGAGGCGGTGATGTGGCGCTCGTGCTTCCGCGACCTCTCGGCCACCGTCGATCTCCTCGTTGCCTCCGGCGAATCGTTGGTCGTCAGCCGCGTCCTCTACTCGGGGACATTCGAGCGCGAGACGTATCGGGGGCTGTCGCCGCGCGGGCGGCTAATCGAGATCAGCGGCATCGACATCTTTCGTTTCGAGGACGGACGCGTCGTCGACCACTGGCACGAGGCCGACCACCACACGATGTTCGCGCAGCTGGGCGCCGAGCTTCGCCCTGCCGAATGAGGCTCGTCTACGTGCCGCCGCGCCGCGCGCGCGACGGCTGCACGCGCGGCGGCTCGCCCGGCATCTTCGGGAAGTTGGGCGGGTACGGCGCCTCGCCGAGTCCCTCCTTCTCCTCCCGCTCGACCCACCCGAGCAGGACGCGCAGATCGCAGACGGCATCGTCCATTCCCGCATGGAGGTCTCCGAGCTTCGCGAAGCGCTCGGGCATCGTCGTCATGGTGAAGTCCTCGGTCGCAACGTCCGGAAGCTCGTCCCAGCGGACGGGCGCGGAAACGGCGGCATCGTCTCGAGCCCGCACCGAGTACGCCGAGGCAACCGTGCGGTCGCGGGCGTTCTGGTTGTAGTCGATGAAGACCCGGCGGCCTCGCTCCTCCTTCCACCACGCGGTCGTAACCTTGCGCGGCAGGCGGCGCTCGACCTCGCGCGCGAAGGCGAGGGCGGCGCGCCGCACGACGGGGAACTCCCATTCCGGCTCGATGCGGCAGAAGACGTGGATCCCGCGATTGCCCGAGGTCTTCGGCCAGCCGACGTAGCCGATCTCGTCGAGCACCTCGCGCACGAGCGCGGCCACGCGCTTCGCGTCCTTGAACGTCGTTCCCGGCTGGGGGTCGATGTCGATGCGGAGCTCGTCCGGGTGCTCGGTGTCCCGGCGGCGCGAGGGCCAGGGGTGGAAGTCGACCACCGCGAGATTCGCCGCCCACACGACCTGCGCGACCTCCGTGACGCAGAGCTCGTCGGCGTGACGGCCGGACGGGAACGTCACCCGAGCCGCTTCCACCCAGTCGGGGCGCTTCTCCGGCACACGCTTCTGGTAGATCGCCTCACCCGTGATCCCGTCCGGGAAGCGGCGGAGCTGCGTCGGGCGGTCGTACAGGGCGCGCACGATCCCGTCGCCGACCGCGAGGTAGTACTCGACCAGATCGAGCTTCGTCTTCCGCGCTTTCGGGAAGAGCACCTTGTCCGGGTTCGTCACCTTGACGACCCTCTCGCCCACCTCGAGCTCGACGAATGGGCTGGCCACAGGGTTCACGCTAGCGCCTTGGGGGAGAACGGCGCAGCGGCCGCGAAGGCGGCCGCCTTCAGGGATTTTTGCGCGGCCAGAATCCACGCGAGTGGATTCTGGTC
>JACCWU010000119.1 GCA_013697465.1 Actinomycetota bacterium
GTACCGAGCCGATCCCGGTGCGCGTGAGTCACTCGAGCGTCTCGCCGCCGAGGTGGGCGGCGAGGTGCTCGCAGAAGACGAGCTCGTCGCAGTGGCGAGCAGCGTGCCGAGGCTCCTGGGGAGCGGGCCGTCGGTCGTTCGGGGCGAGCGGCGGCGTGACATTCCCCTCGCTCCGTACCTCGCGGGCGTGGCCTTTCTCCCGCTCGGGCTCCTGCTCTGGCGGAGGGACCGCTAGCTGCGGGAGGTGCACAGGGACGGGATCGGCGCTAGCCGATTCCGATCTTGCGCTAATCCGCGTACGGCGCGAGCGTCTCGGGGAAGCCGTTCTCGTCCATGTACGAGATCGCACGGCTTGCGATCCACACGAGCGCTGCGGGCTCGATCGTGCTGAGCGCATCCCTCACCGCGGCGTCCCCGTGTGCCGGGCCGCCCCGGACGCCTCCCTTGAATCGACGGAGACGGCAGAGAGCCAGAGCGGCGAGGTCGGCGTCGTTTCCCACGTGCTCGTACCACTGAACGCCGACGGCGCGCTCTATCAACGGCACGACCTCGTCCGCGAGGCGGGCCGCGTCGTCTGTCGCAACGGTGAAGTCCGCCGCTCCTCGGCTATCTCCCTTGCGCGGTATGGGCACGGCTTGCTCCCTTCTCCTAACGAAACTGGCCCTCGCACGTCAAACAGTATGATCCTGCACTTTGACCATGGCGATGACAGGGTTTTCCGGCGACTCGACGGCGGCGCACCACGGCCGCGATTGTCGGGATCGGGTCGTCCGTATGCCACCAGAGCGCCATGGGCGGGACTTTGTAGGACAAACTCGGATGGAGGGAATACATGCGTAAACGATCGATTTTGCTCGTAGCGGGCGCGGTTGCGCTCGTCGCGAGCCTTATCGTCGGCCCAGCCGCGACAGCGAAGAGCGAGCGGCAAGCGGCCGGAACGGTGATCATCGGCCACGACCAGGAGCCGGTGACCCTCAACTTCTACATCACCGAGGGGAACGCGTACACGACCTCTCTGGCCATGAACCCGGTTCTGGCCAGCGCGAGCGTCTACAACCAGAAAGCGAAGCTCGTCCCCTTCCTCGTGACGGCACCGCCGAAGCTCCTCAAGTCGAATCCGCTGACGGTGACGTTCACGTACAAGCCGACCGCGACGTGGAGCGACGGCAAGCCGATCACGGGCGCGGACTTCATGGCCACGTATCGGACGATCATGAACCCGAACTTCGACATCACGTCGCGGGAAGGGTGGGAGGACATCGCCAGCATCAAGGTGAAGGGCAAGACCGTCACCGTGACCTTCAAGAAGGGCAAGTCCTACGCCGCGTGGGACGCGCTCGTCGCAGCCTCGCCGATGCCCGCTCACAAGGTGGCCGGGCAGAACTTCAACGACCTCTGGCGCAGCTCGATCGACATCGCCAGCGGTCCGTTCAAGTGGGTGAGCTGGCAGAAGGGCACGCAGATGGTGCTCGCGAAGAACACCGCGTTTACCGCCGGCCCCAAGGCCAAGGTCGACAGGGTCGTCTTCCGCTACATCCCGTCCACGCCGTCGCTCTTCCAGGCGCTGCAGTCGGGTGAGATCCAGGTGACTGAGCCGCAGCCGCAGCTCCAGATCGTGGAGATCCGGAAGAACTCGCGGTTCAAGGTCCAGTCGGGCCCCGGCTACTTCTGGGAGCACATGGACATCCAGTTCGGTCCCAAGGGTCACCCGGCCCTGAAGCAGAAGTACGTCCGGCAGGCGCTCATCACCGGCATCAACCGCGCGCAGGTCAGGCAGGCGCTGTACGTCGCGCCGGGCCTCGTCGGCTCCGCAAAGGAGCTGCCGGTGCTCCAGAGCCACATCTTCAAGCCGTTCGAGGAGTACTACCAGCCGAACTGGAAGAAGTGGGCTTTCAGCCAGAAGAAGGTCATCAGCACGCTGAAGGGCAAGGGCTGCACGGGCGGTCCGAGCACTCCTTCGGCCGGCAACAGCGCGATTTGGAGCTGCCCGGGCGTCGGCAAGCTGTCGTTCCGCTTCACCACCACGAGCGGTAACCAGCTCCGCGCGCTCACGTTCGAGATCGCACAGAAGCAGCTCAAGAGCGTCGGCATCGAGCTCCTCCCGCGGTTCGGCCCAGCCGGCCAGGTCTTCGGACAGGTGCTTCCGTCCGGCGACTGGGACATCTTCATGTTCACGTGGCTCGGTGGCCCGACCAGCTCGGCGACGAGCTTCGGCCTCTACGGCTGCGGCGGTGACCAGAACTACATGAACTACTGCAACAAGTCGTCCTCGACCCTGCTCCAGAAGGCGCAGTTCACGCCGGATCCTGCGGCGCGCGCGG
>JACCWU010000120.1 GCA_013697465.1 Actinomycetota bacterium
GCGGCGTTCGCTCTTTCCATCAGTCGCTCCGGGCCGCGCGCGCTTGAGCCGTGCGCTTAGAGCGGAAGCGCGTCGCCACGACGCTGCGAGAATGCGCGGCCGTCCGCGATGATCTGCTCCACCTCACGCGTGAGCTGCGTGTAGGTGGCGTACCGATCCGGAGACACCAAGGCGGGCTCGGTGCCGGGAGCTCCGATCTGGCTGATCGCGCCGAGGACGGCGACGGCCAGCGCGGCGGCAACACCTATCTGCACACGCGCAAGCGACACCTGGCGGCGGGGCCGCCGGATGACGATCGGATGCTCCAGAGACTCGAGCGGGGCCGCGCGAAGCTCGGCTGTGACGGCACCGACCCGTGTGTCGTACATGCTGCACTCTGCGCACCGAGCGAGGTGCGACTCCAGCATCCGCGACTCGAGCTGCGAGAGCTCGCCGTCGAGGCGCAGGGAGATCTGCGCACGCACGCGATCGCAGACGATCGATCCAGGCACCACGCTCATATGCGTTCTGACGAGCGAGCGGGGAGAGAGTTAGAAGGCATCGGTCATCCGGGCTGCAGGGTGCTTCACCCGGCGGCCGACTGGCCGACCACGTCGAGGGGCTTCATCACCTCAGCAAAGTGGCATGCGACGGGGTGCGCACCACCCGCCCGAGGGATGAGCGCCGGATCCTCTTCAGAGCAGATCGGCTGGGCTTTCCAGCAACGCGTCCGGAACCGGCAGCCCGACGGAGGGTTCGCGGGGCTCGGGACATCGCCCTCGAGGACGATGCGCTTCCGCTTCCCGCGGAGGTTCGGCGACTCGATCGGCACCGCCGAGAGCAGGGCCTGCGTATACGGGTGCATCGGCGCCTCGTAGAGCTGCTGCCGCGTCCCGAGCTCGACGATCCTCCCCAGGTACATGACCGCGACACGATCGGAGATGTGGCGCACGACCGAGAGGTCGTGAGCGATGAAGAGGTACGTGAGGCCGAACTCGTTCTGGAGTTGCACGAGCAGGTTGACCACCTGCGCCTGGATGGACACGTCCAGTGCCGAGACCGGCTCGTCGAGCACGATCATCTTAGGGTTCAGCGCCAGCGCTCGCGCGACCCCGATACGCTGCCGCTGACCGCCCGAAAACTCGTGTGGGAACCGGTTCGCGTGCTCCGGGCTCAGTCCCACGGTGCGCAGGAGCTCCTCGATGCGCCGCCTGCCTTCACCCCGCCTTCGGTACAAGCCGTGGATGCGAAGCGGCTCGCCGACGATCTCGCGAACGGTCATCCGCGGGTTCAGCGAGGCATAGGGATCCTGAAAGACGATCTGCACGTCGCGGCGCACGGGGCGCATCTCGCGCCGTTTGTAGCGGGTGATGTCGTCCCCCTCGAAGATGATCTTGCCGGCCGTCGGCTCGGTGAGCTTGATGATCGTGCGCCCGAGCGTGGTCTTGCCGCAGCCAGACTCGCCGACGATGCCGAGCGTCTCGCCCTGACGCACGGAGAGATCCACGCCGTCGACGGCACGGACCTGTCCCACGGTGCGCTTGAGGAGCCCCGCCTTGATCGGGAAGTGCTTGACGAGCCCCTCGATGCGGAGGATCTCGCTGGGATCCCGCCCGTCCGTGGTGCCGGCCGGCACCGCTGCCGTCTGCGTCTGGCTCACGACACCTCTCCGGCCGTCAACGCGGGGACTACGTGCTGCGCTTCGAGCTCCTCCGCGAAGTGGCACGCGGAAAGGTGGCTTCCGCCTTCTCCGATGCCGCGAAGCGGCGGAACCTCGGTGCGGCAGCGCTCGCGGCCTCTCGAGAACGCGCAGCGCGGATGGAACGCACATCCCGGCGGAGGGCTGATCATGCTCGGCGGCTGGCCGGGGATCGGCTCCAGCCACTCCCTGTCGAGATCCACACGGGCGAGGCTGTTCATCAACCCGACCGTGTACGGGTGGCGCGGAGAGTTGAAGATCGTGTGGACGTCGCCGAGCTCCACCACTCGACCTGCGTACATGACGACGACACGGTCTGCGAGCTCCGCGATGAGGCCGAGGTCGTGGGTGATCAGCACGATCGCGGCGTGCGTCTCCTGCTGCGCCGCGCGCATGGTCTCGATGATCTGCGCCTGGATCGTGACGTCGAGCGCCGTCGTCGGCTCGTCGGCGATCAGCACGCTGGGGTCGTTGGCGATGGCCATCGCGATCATCGAACGCTGACGCATTCCGCCCGAGAACTCGTGGGGGTACTGGTCGAACCGCTGCTCGGCGGACGGGACGCCGACGACCTCGAGTAGGTGGATCGTGCGCTTGCGCGCCTCGTCGTCACTCATACCGTCGTTGTGCGTCTGCAGGGCCTCCGCGATCTGTTTCCCGATGGTGAGCACCGGGTTCAGCGAGGTCATCGGATCCTGGAAGATCATGGCCACCTCGCCGCCGCGGATGTCGCGTAGCTGCTTCTTCGGGATCGTCAGCAGGTCTCGGCCGTTGTACAGGGCCTCGCCCGAGACGAGCCGGCCGGGCGGCATGGGGACGAGGCCGAGCATCGTCATCACCGAGACGCTCTTTCCAGAGCCGGACTCGCCCACGACTCCCAGCGTCTCACCCGCGAACAAGTCGTAGGAAACGCCCGTCACGGCACGCACGATCCCGTCCTCGGTCTTGAACTCGACGGTCAGGTCGCGGATGGAGAGAACCGGCTCAGGCACGGATTCTCTGCGTCGGATCCAGCGCGTCGCGCAGGCCGTCGCCGATGAAGTTGACTGCCAGCGCGACCACGACGATCACGAGCCCCGGGAACGTCACGAGCCACCAGTAGCCGAGCCCTCCGACGTTTCCGTCGTTGATCAGGCTTCCCAGCGCGGGGTTCGGCGGCTGGATCCCGAAGCCGAGGAACGACAGCGCCGCTTCGACGAGGATCGCGGTGGCGATGATGAGCGTCATCGTCACGACGATCGGGCCGATGCAGTTCGGGAGGATGTGCCGCAGCATGATGCGGATGTCGGTCGCACCGGATGCCTTCGCGGCTTCCACGAACTCCTTCTCGCGGAGCGACAAGAACACGCCCCGGACGATGCGCGCGAGCCCCGTCCAGAAGAGGAACGCGAGAATGAGGCCGATCACCACCGGCTGGGAGATCGTGATGGGTCCGACCTTATGTGCCTCTTGGCCCAAGAATGCCGCGGCCGTGAGCAGCACGGCCAGTCCCGGCAGGGTCAGGATGAGGTCGGTGAAGCGCATGAGCAAGTTGTCGACCGTTCCGCCGTAGTAGCCGGCGAATGCGCCGATAACGGTGCCGATCGCGGTCGAGAGCACGGCTACGAAGAACGCGACCCAGAGTGACGTGCGCAGGCCGAAGATCACGCGGCTCAGATAGTCGCGACCGAGGAGATCGGTCCCGAACGGGTGGTCCCACGTGGGGCCCTTGGCGATGTTGAGGTAATCCTGGTCGTTGAAGCCGTGCGGGGCGACGCGATTCGCGAAGATCGCGACGAGAGAGACGAGAATTAGGACGATCATGCTGAACACGGCCAGGCGATGGCGGAAGAAGCGCATCCGTGCGTACGCCCACTGGCTTCGCGCCGTGAGTTCGACGCCGCTCTCGTAAGTGAGCGTGAGCTCCGACGCGGCGCCCTCCGGATCGTTCGGGAACACGGGGGCTCCCGCGGTTACACGCGCGTCCGCCGAGCGGGCGCCGCCGGCCGCGGCGTTGGCCGCGGCGTCCCGCCGGTGCTGTAGGGAATCAGTCAAAGCGAACCCGTGGATCGAGATAGCCGTACGCGATGTCGGCCACCAGGTTGAACACGATCACGAGCGTGGCGGTGATCATCAGCCACGCCATCACGGGGTACGGATCGCCGAGCTGAAGCTGCGTCACGAAGTAGAGCCCCATGCCGTCGAGCGCGAAGACCGTCTCGGTCACGACGGCGCCTCCGAGCAGTGCCCCGAAATTGAGCGCGATGATCGTGACGAGGGGAATCAGCGCGTTGCGGAAGGCATGCCGCATGGTCACGCTGCGCTCGGGGAGCCCTTTCGCCCGGGCGGTGCGCACGTAGTCCGAGTTGACGACTTCGAGCATCGACGAGCGCATGTAGCGCGAGTAGGACGCGATGCTGGCGACCATGAGCACGATGACCGGAAGCGCGAGATGCTGCGCGCGGTCGAGCACGAAGTGCAGGCCGGTGCCCGGGTCCACCCCGCTCAGGTTCGCGGTATAGAAGATCCGCACGTCGAACCATAAGTAGATGTTGACGAACAGCACCTGCAACATCAGCGCGAGCCAGAAGACCGGCGTCGCCAGCCCGACGAAGCTGAACGTGGTCGCGGAGTAGTCGAAGACGCTGTACTGACGTAACGCCGAGAACACGCCGATGAGGACCGCGATGAGGATGGCGAGGAGCTCGGCGACGAGCTTCGGCCTCTACGGCTGCGGCGGTGACCAGAACTACATGAACTACTGCAACAAGTCGTCCTCGACCCTGCTCCAGAAGGCGCAGTTCACGCCGGATCCTGCGGCGCGCGCGG
>JACCWU010000122.1 GCA_013697465.1 Actinomycetota bacterium
GAGGAGCCGCAGAACATGGGCGCCTGGCGCTCGATCCGTCATCGCATCGAGGAAGCGGCGACCCATGCGCCCCAGGTCGGACACGTCGAGTTCGTCGGACGCTCCTGGCGCGCGAGCCCGAGCGAGGGCTATCCGACCCTCCACCAGCGCGAACAGGATCGGATCGTTCGCGAGGCGCTCGGCGACCGCGGCTGACACGACGCGAGCAAGCGGCGCTGGGCCGCGCGAACCGTGGCGTCGAGCTGCTAGCGGCGTCCGCGCCGTGCGAGCGACGAGGCGACGCGGGGACCATGGCGCCGGACGGCGCCCCACACACGACGGCGTTCCGCGGGCGGCAGCCTTCGCCACATACGGAAGCCGGCGAGCAGCAGGGCGACGGTGATGCGGCGGACGAAGAACATCTCGGAATCCTCGCATACGCGAGCCGGCTCGGAGCGTGTCGGATGGTACAAAATGCGTCCGTTGCAGGTCTTCCGGGGTCGATCAGCTAGACTCCCACGTCGCACGCGCCATGTCAGATCTCGAAGATCCCGCCGTTCTCGACACCAGCTCCCTCTTCGCCGAGGCGATCCGCGAGCATCTCGAGCTCAAGGCCCGGAACGCGGGTCTCGACGATGACATGCCGCTCGGCCACTACCTCGACGGCACTCTCGACAACCACCCGCTCTTCAAGAGCGAGGAGCAGGCCCGCATCGAGGAAACGCTCGACGGGGAGCCCGCGGCCGATTTGAGCTCGGACCGTCTGCCCTGGCCGGGGGAGGAGACAGTCGAGGACGCTGACGCCGAAGGCCCGGCGCTCGACGAGTCCCTCTGGACTGGCCGCCCCCGCGACTTCGACTGGGGCGACTAGCCCTCGCAGTGCTTTCGACGAACGCCTGCGGCCATGACTCCGACTAAGCGCCTTCGGCCATGACTTCGACTGAGCGCCTTCGACGCTACGCCGAGCTCGCCGTGCGCGTCGGTGCGAACGTTCAGCTGGGACAGGACGTCGTCGTCACCTGCCTCGTCGAGCACGTGGAGATCGCGCGCGAGATCGTGCGCGAGTCCTACCGCGCCGGGGCGAGCCATGTGATCCCGCTCTACTCCGACCTCCACACGCGCCGCGCCCTGATCGAGCTCGGTCCGGAGGAGGAGATCGGGTGGTCCGCGCCCTACATGCTCGACTGGGTGCGTCGCTGGGGCGACGAGAATCCAGCTCTCATCTCGCTTACGGGAAACCCGAATCCCGATCTCCTGGGCGACCTCGACCCCGCGCTCGTCGGGCGCGCAGACCCCAAGGAGCTGCGGCTCGCCATGCTCGAGAACATCAGAGCGCGCACGATCAACTGGACGATCGTCGCCGCGCCCAACGAGGGTTGGGCAAGCCAGGTCTTCGGAGAGCCGGACCTCGAGCGTTTGTGGGATGCCGTCGCCACCGCGACGAGGCTGAACGAGCCGGATCTCGTCGCAGCCTGGCAGGCGCATACGCAGAAGCTCGGTAAGCGGGCAGCATCGATGAACAAGCGTGCGTTCGATGCGATCCACTATCTCGGCCCTGGCACCGACCTCACGGTCGGGCTGATGCCGACCTCGCGCTGGAAGTTCGCGACGCACCACACCCAGGGCGGGATCGAGCACATCCCCAACCTCCCGACAGAGGAGGTTTTCACGAGCCCGGACTGGCGCCGCGCCGAGGGGACCGTGCGCTCGACGTACCCTCTCGTCACCGCCGGCACGCGGGTGTCCGGGCTCGAGCTCCGTTTCGAGGAGGGGAAGATCGTGGACGTCCAGGCGGAGTCGGGTGCCGACATCGTTCGCCAGCAGCTCGCTACCGACGAGCAGGCGCCGTACCTCGGCGAGCTCGCCCTGGTGGACGGCTCCTCGCCGGTCAAGCAGACCGGCCTCGTCTTCTGCGACACGCTCTTCGATGAGAACGCCACGTGTCACATCGCTTTCGGGGACGGCATCGGGATAACCCTCGACGAAGACGTACCGAGGGACGAGCTGCTCCAGCGCGGCGTGAACGTCTCCGGTACGCACGTGGACTTCATGGTGGGCGGCGCCGATGTTGACGTGGACGGTCTCGATCGCGACGGCAACGCGACTCCGATCATCCGCGACGACACCTGGCAGCTCGACTGAGCGATCGGCCGCCTCCGCCACGCGGTCGACGCTCAACTAGACGGTGGCTGACGCCCGCAAGGAACCATGGCGGTTTGCGCAGCATCCTGTGCCAGGCATCGCCCAGTTGAAGCACTGCGACGTCAAAATCGCACTTGACAAATGCGAAAGTGATGTCATAGTGATGTCACGATGCAATTGGAAGCACACATCCAGGCGATCCAGCAGGACCTCGCCGCCACCGCCGGTCTCGGGGACGACGCGACCGCCGATGCAGCTCGTCGGCTGAGCGAGGCGCTCGCGTCGACGCTGCATCTCCGCCTCCTCGATCTCCTCGGCGAGGCGGCGGCGGAGATCGGCTCGCAGCTTTCGTCGGGCCACGTCGAGGTGCGACTCGCCGGGCGCGATCCCGAGCTCGTCATGGTCCTGGACGATGCCCCCGACACCGGCCAGCTTGCCGCGGGGGAGGAGCTCAAGGGACGTATCACGCTCCGGCTGCCCGAGACGCTCAAGGCTGCGCTCGAGGCGGCCGCCGACCACGAAGGCATCTCCACCAACACCTGGCTCGTCCGCACGATCGCCCGCTCGCTCGAGTCGCGACCGTCGAAGCGAGGCAGGCAGCACCGTATGCAGGGCTACGCCCAGGGCTGAGCCCGGGCCGAAAGGAGGACCATGCTTCTCGCACCGCTCCCATTCGACTACATCACCCACCTCGATCCGGGCGACCGTCGCCGCCGTGCGCGCTCCCGCCCGCAGGGAATTCGCGTCCGCCGGACGCCGATGACGAACCGAGACGAGGTCTGAGCATGCAGGTCTTCGAGACTCCGGGCGAAGTCACCTTGAGGATTCGGATCCCGAGCGGTCGCATGGTCATCGCTGCGACGGACACGTCCCGCACGGAGGTTGAGCTCGTGCCGGTCGGGCGTCGCGGGGAGGACGCGATTGAGCAAATCGAGATCTCGCACCAAGACCGCTCGGGCCGGCACGTGATCTCGATCGAGCAGCGCGATCGCATCCGTTGGGGGCCGCTACAGATCTCCTGGGGTGGCGACGTCGAGGTTCGGATCACGTGCCCGACCGGGTCGGAGCTCGAGCTCGCCGGTGCGTCGACGGACATCCGGGCAGACGGCGCCTACGGAAAGGTCTCGGCAAAGACTGCGTCCGGTGACATACAACTCGGCGAGATCGCAGGCAAGCTCGAGGTGAAGACCGCGAGCGGCGAGGTTTCGGTCGAGAAAGCCCAGTCCGACGAGCTCTCGGTGATCACGGTGTCCGGCGACGTCGAAGTCCGGCGGATCGAAGGGTCGCTCACACTCAGGACTGTCTCGGGTGACGTGGACCTCGGGATCGCCCGTGGCCCAGTGGCGGTCTCGACGACGTCCGGCGACATTCGTCTCCGCTCGCTCGAAGCCGGCGAGCTGCGCATCCAATCGGTCTCGGGCGACAGCCGCATCGGCGTGGGCCGTGGCACGCGAATCTGGGTCGACGCGTCCTCGCTCTCCGGCGAGCTGAGCTCGGAGCTCGCCATGGGCGACGAGACACCGACCGATGGAACCGGCGACGCCGCAGATCCGGGCGAGCCGGGCGAGGTCGTCCCGATCCACGTGAAGACCGTGAGCGGCGATGTCTCAATCGTCCGCGCCGCCGTGACTGTCGCCGACTGAGCGCAGAACGCCCTTGTGACAATTCGCTACAAGGACTTCACGCGTCCGGTGCGGCGCACCTCCGCGACGACCTCCTCGTCGCGGCCTTCGAGGATGAGATCGACCAGGCGACGCCGCTGGCCGGTGAGCCCCGTGGGCGTCGCCAGCAGCTCATAGAGCCGCGTTTCGTCCAAGCCACTCTCACGGGCAGTCGCGACAAGGCGGGCAACAACGCGCTTCGGCTCCCTTCCGTCGAGCTGCCATGCCGGGTAGAGCCATTCCGTCGACCCCTCCTCGCGTACCGCGATCAGCTCGCCCGCTCGGCGCATTGCTTCGATCTGCGCGGGGTCGACGGC
>JACCWU010000125.1 GCA_013697465.1 Actinomycetota bacterium
CCCCCCCCCCCCCCCCCCCCCCCACGGCATAGGCGATCCCTGTGCACTGAGTGCTGGTGAGTGCCGCACGCCCGGCGCCCCAGATGCCTTCGGCGATTTCGCGGATTCCTTCCAGCGTGAATCGAACGCCACCTTGCACGTAACCCAGGCCGCTGGACTCCATGCGCTTAGAACTCGAACCGAAATGAAGGGACCCGCTCCCTGACGATGAAGCCGTCGGCATCTGTCGTCAAGCTGGGAGGGGTGCCGATCGCTGTCGCGCCGTGGATCGTTTCCGATGAGTTGTGGGAGCGGATCGAGCCGCTGTTGCCGAAGGTGGAGCGGCGCTTCCGCTATCCGGGCCGTAAGCGGCTGCCCGACCGGCAGGCCTGGCGGCATCTGCCGCTCGAGCTTGGCTTCGGCGGTGGCTCGACCTGCTACCGCCGTTTGGACGAGTGGCAGCGGGCGGGTGTGTGGGAGCGGCTGCATGCGTGGTTGCTCGCTGAGCTGCGGGCAGCCGGCGAGCTCGAGTGGTCGCGCGCGGTCGCCGACTCCAGCCACGTGCAAGCGAAAAAAGGGGCTCCGCGACAGGCCCGAGCCCGGTTGATAGAGCCAGAAACGGCTCCAAGCACCACCTCCTGGTCGACTCCACCGGGATCCCGCTTGCCTGGACGGTTACCGGCGGCAACCGCAACGACGTAACACAGCTGATCCCGCTCGTCGCGCGGATCCCGCCCGTGCGCGGCAAGGTCGGTCGGCCGCGAAAGCGGCCCGGCCGTGTCACCGCCGACCGAGGCTACGACCACGACAAGTACCGGCGCGAGCCCCGCCGGCGTCGCATCGCACCCGAGATCGCTCGCCGCCAGACCGAGCACGGCTCCGGCTTGGGTCGCACCCGCTGGGTTGTCGAGCGCACCTTCGCCTGGCTCCACCACTTCAAGCGGCTGCTCGTCCGCTACGACCGCCGCCACGAAATCCACGAAGCCCTCCTCGCGCTTGGCTGCTGCCTCGTCTGCTTCAGGAGACTCGGCCCCTCATTGTGATTCGAGTTCTCAGACTTGACCTGACCGGCAAACCGGAGCACGACCTTGAGCGATGCAGGCGGGCCGGGCCAATGCGCTTCGATGAGGCCGGGGCCGCTCCCTCGAAGGACGTAGCGCAACGCGAAAGCGACGATCACCGCGTCGTCGAGATAGCCCGCGACCGGAATGAAGTCGGGGACAAGGTCGAACGGCATCAGCAGATACGGGATCACGGCCGCCAGGACGAGCTTCCTGCGGCCGCCAACGCGCGGATCCGAAAGCAGCCTCCGGAAAAGGACGACACAGTCAGGCACGAACGCCGCCATGGCCCGTGCCCCTTCTCGCCGACCGGCCACTACGAGAACACCAACGAATACCGCGTAGAGCGAGGCGGTTGTCACCGCGGCTACGACGATGGCTTGCCAGAGTCCCAACCCGACGGCGAGCGTAGTCGTTGATCGGCGACTCGCGGCGAACGCAAGTCCCGGACAGGTACGTCGAGCAAGACCAGCCTGTGCGTGCCCTCCGCGAGACCTTCGTCAGCCGATCGATGTGGGATGCCTTTATCGTCTGCTCGGTCACAACGCCGACGTTATGGCCGCTCGGGCCTTCGCAGTTAGTTCCGGCGCGGGCGGCTCTCGCTGTCCCCCGAACCGTTTAGTTTGTGCGACCGGACACGAGTGTGACCGCGAAATCGCTAGTTGCAGGTATTTTGTCCCGGGCGTTTGGGCCATGATTGGACCACAGGACAACCGTTTCGCGTCCAACCCGACAACAGAACTAGCCGATTTGCAGGGAAAACGTCTGAGCGGGAGCGACGGGACTCGAACCCGCGACCTCCGGCGTGACAGGCCGGGTCGGGTACAACAACGCCCGGCGACGAACTCCTCCGAGTGGCCTCATTTACAGGTACTTTTCGCCCTGAGCCTGCCCCGGGTTCGCACGGTTGAGCCAATCGTCCCATCGACGTTTGGGCCACGAGTGGGCCACGAAGTGTTGTCAAGCGTGACTACCAGCCGTACTCCACTGTGGGTGGCGGATGTCCATCGAGATTCCTCGCTCGAGCTCCTCCTTACGATGAGCTCCGATCGGCAGCTTGTGTTCACGCGCCACGACCCCCACCAGTTCGTCGCCATGACCGACACCACCCAGGCCACACCTTCGCCGCGTGACCGCTCTGAATGCGTGCGCACGTATTGCGCGGACACGCTCGCTTTCCCCGAAAGCAGGTGAAAGGTCCGCACCGGCGCGGACGAATGCGTGTCGTCCGGAGCGAGCGTCTCGGGCGGTTGACCGTTCAGTGTTGCTCTTCGGAGCGCAGCAGCGGACGCCAGGCCGCTGGTTTCCGACCGAAAGGAGGAGTCCTGGCTTGGCGCTGTCAGCCGGTTGCTAGCCGGGGCGCGTCGCGGTGAAGCAGAACTGGATGCAGGCGAAGAAGAACTCGCTGCGCTGCGCCAACTTTCGCTGCTCGGCTTCCCATGCGTTCGCCTCGTCTTTCGAGATCCCGTCCCGTCCGACCACGAACTGTGCGATGAAGGGGACGAGGAAGCCGCCATATGTGTCCGGCTCGAGTTCGTTAGTCGCGAAGGTGTGGCCTTCGAGCTTGACGTCGTCAAACCCCGCCCCCTGGAGTTGCGCCGTGAGGGTCTGTGGCAGCGATGGATGCGCGAGGTGCCCGTCCCAGGATCGCAGGATGCGCTCCGTCCGAGCAAGATCGGTTGTGTGCAGGGACACGGTGGCCCAGTCGACATCCCACACGACCAGACGACCGCCGGCGCGCAAGGCGCGGTACATCTCGGCGAGCGCGGCCGGAACCTCGGCGACATACTCGAGCACCTGCACCGGCAGCGCGGCGTCGAAGCTGGCGTTCTCGACTGGCAGCGAGGTGGCGTCCGCCTCGTGGAACGCGACGTTGTCGTGCCCCTCGGAGCGATGCGCCGCCACGGCGAGCATCGGCTGGCTGCTGTCGATGCCGACCACCGAGCCGTCGGATCCCACGTGCTCGAGCAGCTCGGCGACGTAGAACCCGGGTCCGCAGCCCACGTCCAGGATGCGTTCGCCCCGGGCCACGCCGAGGGCGTCGCGGACCAGCTGCCTGCGGCGCAGCACGTCGCGCGTGCCATAGAGCACTTCGAGCTGTCGGGCGGTGCTCTCATCGAATTCCAGCTGGCTCATCCGCTCATCGCTCCGCGGAAGCCACGGTACCCGACTCTCCCAACGAGTACTGCCCGAGACATCTCCTCTTCGATCAACTCGAGCGTCTCGGCCGACCCGCCGACGGCACGTCTGACTGCTCCTTTGTCATCGAAGCGCAAGTCGTGCCGACGTCTGGCTCACTCTCGCCTCGGACGAGGCGCAGTCGCCCGCGCCGGCGCGGAACTCGCGCCTGCTTTCCGCGGAGGAGCAAAGCGTGTCCGCACACCACATACGTGCGCGAACTTGCGAGCGCGACCACTAAGCGATCGAGGTGCGACTGGTCAAGTCGTCTCGTGCAACCCTTCGCTCGAAAATTCCGCGTCCGGATAGACAACGTCACTCGGCCCAGGGCTCGTGAGCCGTTTGTGTTCGTGCGACCGGACACAAGCGCGGTCGCAAAATCTTTTATTTGCAGGCACTTTCTTCGATAGACCTTGGGCTACGGATTGGGCCACGGGTCGAGACTCCGCGTCTGGTCAGACAACACAACGTGCCTATGTGCAGGAACTTTGAAACACGGGAGCGACGGGACTCGAACCCGCGACCTCCGGCGTGACAGGCCGGCGTTCTAACCAACTGAACTACGCCCCCAGGCCGCGGCATTGTAGCCGCGCCGGAGGCACTCGCTCACCGGGCACGTAGGCTTCGCGCCCGTGACCAGGGCCGACTGGATCGTCATCGGCGTCGTCGTCCTCTTCGGTTTGTACGGGCTCGCGCGGGGGCTCGTGCGCGGCGCGCTCTCGCTCGCGGGCTTCGCTCTCGGCGCATACCTGGGGGCGCGCCTCGCGCCGGCGCTGCTCGACGACGGCTCGCCGTACACGCCGTTGGTGGCGCTCGGCGGCGCGATGCTCGGAGGATTCGTCTTCCAGACGGCCGCGGCGCTCGTGGGAGGGACGGTCCGCGCGAGCATGGGGACGATTCCGGGACTCAGGACGCTCGACTCGCTGGCGGGCGCGGTGTTCGGCATCGCGGCCGGGTTCCTCGTTTCATGGGCGATGGCCGCGGTGCTCCTCTACTTTCCGGGGCAATCCGAGCTCCGGCAGGCCGTGCAGGAGTCGGCGATCCTGTCCCGGATCAACGAGGAGTTCCCGCCCGAGCGATTGCTCGAGACGCTCGAGCGCGTCGATCCGATCGGGGTGCTCCTCGGTCCACCGGCGACCGTGTCTCCACCCGACGTCGGCATCGCGAAGGACAGCGACGTGGTCGCCGCGTCGCAGAGCGTCGTGCGCGTGACTGGAATCGCCTGTGGTCTGGGCGTCGAGGGAACGGGCTGGATCGCGCGGCGCGGCCTGGTCGTCACGAACGCGCACGTCGTGGCGGGGATCGACGAGCCGCGCGTCGACCGGCGCCAGGGCCGGGCGTTCACGTCGACGGTCGTCGCCTTCGACGTCCAGAACGATCTTGCGGTGCTGCGCGTCGCGGGGCTTACGGGCAAGCCGCTTCCGCTTGCCGAGCCGGAGCGGGGAACGCCGGTCGCGCTGATCGGCTATCCGGGCAACGGCCCGTTGACTCGCATCCCGGCACGGCTCGGCGGCACCGCGCGGGCGCTCAGCCGCGATGCGTACGGACGTGGCCCAGTCACCCGTCCGGTGACCGCCTTGCGAGGAGACGTGCGACCGGGGCTGTCCGGTGGCCCGGGAGTGGACGCGCGGGGCCGTGTGCGCACGACGGTCTTCGCCCGGCGAGCCGGCGACGTCGGGGGATACGGGATCCCGCCGACGCTCGTCCAGGCGGTGCTCGACCGCGCCGGCACGAAGCCGCTCGCGACCGAGTGCGCGCAATAGCGCGCTAGCCCAGCACGTCGAGCGCGGCCAGCGGCTGCCGGAAAGGCGGGATGAGGTAGACGCCTGCCGCGCGCTCGCGCGAGGTTTCGAGAAGCTCCTTCGCGAGCTCGAGCCCGACCGCGCCGGCCTCCGGCCCCGCATCCTGGAGTCGTGCGAGCACCCGCTCCGGCACCACGATGCCCGGAACTTCGTTGTGGAGGCGGAGCGCGAGTTGGTAGCTGCGGACGTAGAAGATCCCGATGAGGAGCGGAATCGGACACTCGCGACCCAGTCGCTCGAGAAAGCTGTCGAGGAACTCGAAGTCGAAGAGGACTTGCGTCATCGCGAACGACGCGCCCGCCTCGAGCTTCTGCTCGAAGCGGTCGAGCTCGTAGCCGAGGTCGTCGGCTGCCGGGTTGACGGCGACGCCGAGGAAGAACGAGGTTGGCGCGTCGATCTCCGCGCCGTTGAAGTCCTCTCCCCGATTCATCTGCGTGATGACCTTCGAGAGACCGATCGAGTCCACCTCGTAGACGCCGCTCGCCCCCGGGTAGTCGCCCGCGTCGGGTGGGTCGCCCGTGACGGCGAGCACGTTGCGGATTCCCTCCGCGTGGGCTCCGAGGAGCATCGACTCGAGCCCGGCGACCGAGGAGTCGCGCGGCGTGAGATGGGGAATCGTCTCGATGCCGACGTTTCGCTCGATCGCGACCGAGGCCATCATCCCGCTCATCCGAGCGCGCGCTCGCGGGTTGTCGTTGACGTCCACGACGTCCACGTGCCCCGAGTCCTGCAAGGTCTGCGCGATCTCGAACATCCCGTCGGGATTGGCCCCGCGCGGAGGATCGATCTCGACCGACACGACGAACTCGCCTGCGCCCAGCTTTCGCGCGAGCAGCGTGTCGGCTTGCGATGGGGTTGAGGGGACGAGCAGCTCTCGCTCTCGGACGACGAGCGGCGCCGTCGGCCGGCGCCTTTCGTCGACGGCCCTGCGGATCGCCGCGATCTCGGTCGGCGTGGTGCCGCAGCAGCCGCCGATGATGCGCGCGCCCAGCTCTTGCGCATGGGCGGCGAACTCGGCGAAGTACTCCGGCGTCGCGTGCGGGAAGACGATCCGCTGGCCCGCGAGGCTCGCGAGGCCGACATTCGGCATGGCGACGAGCGGGAGCCCGTCCGCTCCCATCTGCTCGATCGCGCGGAGCGCCGCCTGCGGACCGCCGCCATGGTTGGCGCCCACGGCCGCGACATCCTGCTGCGAGAGCTGCGCCGCCGCCTCCTCGGCGGTAACGCCTGCGAGCGTCCGGGCATCGTCGTCGAAGGTGAGGAGCGCGACGATCGGAAGAGACGACACCGAGCGCACGGCTGCGATCGCGACGAGGAGCTCTTCCAGGTCGTAGAACGTCTCGACCGTGAAGAGGTCGACACCGCGCCCCTCGAGGAGCTCGGCTTGCTCTGCGAAGACCGCGCCTCCCTCCTCCTCCGACCCCCCGGTGTCCCCGAGCGGGCCGATCGCGCCGGCGATGAAGACGTCGCGTCCGGAGACCTCGCGCGCCTCGCGCGCGATCTTGACCGCGGCCTCGTTGATGCGCTTGACCTCGTCCTCGAGGAACAGCCCGCGGAGCTTGCGCCGGTTCGCGCCGAAGGAGTTCGTCTCGATCAGCTCGGCGCCGGCCCGGATGAACCCGAGATGGAGCGCGAGCACGCTCTCCGGGGCACGCAGGTTGGCGTCTTCGGGACAGCGCAGACGGGAGACTGCGCTCGACACGAGGATGCCCGTGCCGCCGTCGGCGACGATCGGGGAGCCTGACTGCAGGCGGTCGAGGAAGCGGCTCACGGGGTGCATTCCACCACGTCGCGCGGAGCCGTAACCTCTCGCGCGTGCAGACAGAGCTGCCGACCGGGACCGTCACGTTTCTGTTCACGGACGTGGAGGAGTCCACGCGGTTGCTCGCCGAGCTCGGCACGGCGGAATACGCGGAGGCTCTGCAGGGGCACCGCGTGGTCATCCGCGCCGCGCTCGCCACCCACGGCGGGTCCGAAGTCGACACCCAGGGCGACGCGTTCTTCTGCGCCTTCGCGTCTGCGCGCGCCGCCGTGGCCTGCGCCGAGACTGTGCAGTCGTCGCTGGCTGCAGGCCCGATCCGGGTTCGGATCGGCATCCACACGGGCGAGGCTCTCGTTGTCGATCACCATTACGTCGGTATCGATTGAACCGTGCCGCCCGCATCGGCGCGTGCGGTCACGGCGGCCAGGTCGTCATCTCGCCAGCGACTGTAGGGCTTCTCGAGCCGAAGGCGTTCCCACTGAAGGAGCTCGGTGCGCACCGGCTGAAGGACCTGTCGGCTCCGGTGACGCTGTACCAGCTCGGCGATGCCGAGTTCGCTCCGCTGAAGACGCTCTTTCGCACCAATCTCCCGATTCCCGCGACGCCCTTTCTCGGGCGCGAAGCGGAGCTCGACGATCTTGCGGAGCGCGCATCGAGCCCCGCCGTGCGCCTGCTCACTCTGGTCGGGCCGGGTGGCACGGGAAAGACCCGTTTCGCGCTTCAGCTCGCCGCCGAGCTGGCAGACGCCTTTCCGGACGGCGTCCGCTGGGTGCCGCTTGCGTCGCTGCGCGACCCAAGCCTCGTCGCGTCCGCGGTCGCGCAGGTGCTCGAGGTCGAGGAGGGATCAGGCGAGTCGCTCGGTAACGCCATCTCCGGCGCGCTCGCGGCCAAGCGCGTTCTTCTCCTGCTCGACAACTGCGAGCACGTTCTCGACGCCGCGGCGCAGATCGTGTCGCCGCTGCTCCGCTCGTGTCCCGAAGTGCTGGTGCTGACGACGAGCCGCGAGCCGCTCGCCGTCGCCGGCGAGCACGTGTACGACGTGCAACCGCTCCTGTCGAGGGATGCGATCTCTCTCTTCGACGCGCGGGCCCGGGCGGCAGGAGCAGTCCTCGACTCGACGGCGAGTCGTTCCTCGATCGAGAAGCTGTGCGCTCGCCTGGACAACCTGCCGCTGGCGGTCGAGCTCGCGGCCGCGCGAGCCGCTCAGCTTCCCCCTGCCGCACTGCTCGAGCGGCTGTCGTCGCGTGTCGATCTGCTCAAAGGGCCGCGCGACGCCGACGAACGCCAGCGAACGCTGC
>JACCWU010000133.1 GCA_013697465.1 Actinomycetota bacterium
CCCCCCCCCCCCCCCCCCCCCCCCCCCCCCCCCCCCCCCCCCCCCCACGATGCTTAGCCGTCGGCTTCTGCGTCGGCGTCCGAGTTCTCGCCCTCATTCTGGTCGGGCGTCAGGTCGACGACGAGGAAGAGCTTCTCGCAGCCTTGCAGTCGCGTCATGGGACGCTCCGAGCGGAGCACGAACGCCTCGTCGTGCCCCGGGCCACACGCGAGCAAGTCGTCCTGGCCGTCGGGTGCGAGCGCGTGCAACACGTCGTTGCCCTCTCCGCCGTAGACGCGGTCCGCGCCCCAGCCGCCGAAGAGCGAGTCGTTTCCGTCATTTCCAGAGACGGAGTCGTCGCCCTTGTTCCCCGAGGCGCGGTCGTTTCCGTCTCCGCCCGACACGGCGTCACCGTCGGATCCGCCGTAGACCCGATCGTTCCCGTTCCCGCCTGAGACCGCATCGTGTCCCTTGCCGCCATACGCGAGATCGTTCCCGTCGCCTGCGCGCGTCCGTCATTACCCGAGCCCGCCCGTACGAGATCGCTCCCGCCGCGTGCGTAGATTGCGTCGTCGCCGGCGACCGCGCGGATCTCGTCTTCGTGCTCGGTTCCGCGGAGCACGTCGTTCCCGGGCGTGCCGTTGATGACGGCTGCCGTCGCCACCGCTGCGACCACAAGCGCCGAAGCGGCGGTCGCCGCCAGAGCAAACACCTTGAGACTCATCGGTCTCTCCTTCCGTCGGAGGTCACAGAGGGATTCACCGAGATGTGAGTTTGCGCGCGATGTGGTCGGCGAAAGCGTTGTGCAAACCTTGTGTAAGCAATGGACGCGGATGCGATTCGCGGGCGGACGCTCGTCGAGGAGAGCCGAGAGGCGGTCGTCGTTCTCGACGACGCGGATCTCGTCGTCCTGGCGAGCCGCCGCGCGCGCCAGGCGATCGACGGCATCCGAGAGGGTGAGCCGTTTCCACCCGCGCTTCTCACCGGAGAGCGGGGCATGAGTCCGCTTGTCGTCCCATACGAGGTGAACGGTCGGCGCGAGCGGCTCGTCTTCCTCTCGCGCGAGGGAGATCTCGCCGCCTATGAGGAGCTCCGCTCAGGATTCACGGCAGCGGTGTCGCACGAGCTCCGGACGCCGCTCGCGCGACTCCTCACGCTGCTCGAGACCGCGACGCTGCCCGGTGAAGACGTCGCGGAGCTCGTCGAGCAGGCGACGGGCGAAGTCGCGCAGATCACCGAGCTCATCGACGAGATCCTCTTCTTGAGCGAGCTCGAATCGGGCGCGAGAGTCGTCGCACTGGGAGCCGCTCCCGTTCGACCTGTCCTCGAGGAGGCGCTCGACGAGCTCCGAGAGCGGGCGAGCCGGGCAGGTGTGGAGCTCGTTCTCGACTGCGAGCCGGACATCGAGCTTCGGGTTCGCCCGCGGATGCTGCGGGTAGTCGCGCGTAACCTTGCCGAGAACGCGATCCGCTACGCGGGGCCAGGCGCGACGTTCACGCTCTCAGCCGGACGAGCTCCTGACGGCTCGGTCGAGCTCGTCGCCCGCGACGACGGCATCGGCGTCGACGAGGCCGAGCTCTCGCGGCTCTTCGAGCGCTTCTATCGTGCCGACCGGGCGCGTGCCTCGCGGGGGACGGGTCTTGGGCTCGCGATCGTCAAGCACGTCGTCACGCAGGCCGAGGGCACCGTCGAGGCGTCGGGCGCCCGCGGCCACGGCCTCGAGATCCGGTGTGCGTTTCCTGCGGCTTGATGCGCGGGCCCCTCGACCTTGTAGAAAGAGGCTCCTAGACTGCGCTGGCGTGCGGGTTTGTCCAAGCTGCGGCACCGAGAACCCCGAGAGGGCAAAGTTTTGCCTGGAGTGCGCCGCACCCCTCCACGACGCATCCCCGAGGTCGGGTGAAGAACGCAAGGTCGTCACGATCCTCTTCTGTGATCTCGTCGGGTTCACCGCAGCGTCGGATGAGGCGGACCCCGAGGATGTGCGAGCACGCATTCGTCCGTACCACCAGCGTCTCCGAAGTGAGATCGAGGGCTACGGAGGCACCGTCGAGAAGTTCATCGGGGACGCGGTCATGGCCGTCTTCGGCGCACCCGCCGCGCATGAGGACGATCCCGAGCGCGCGGTGCGCGCCGGGCTACGCATCCTCGACACGATCGCTGACCTCAACGAGGAGGATCCGGGCCTCGAGCTCTCGGTACGGATCGGAATAGCCACGGGCGAGGTCGTCGTCGCGCTCGATTCCCGACCCGAGCAGGGCGAGGGCATCGTGACGGGTGACGTCGTGAACGTTGCGGCGCGCCTTCAGAGCGCCGCTCCGGTCGGGGCGGTTGTCGTCGGTGAGGCGACCCGAGCGGCCGCGAGGGACGTCTTCGATTGGGAGGCACTCGACGCTGTGGCGGTCAAGGGGAAGTCGGAGCCGGTTTCGCTGTGGCGCGTGCTCGCCGCTCGCGCTCGCTTCGGCACCGACATGCGGACGCACGAGACACACCTGGTCGGCCGCGACGTCGAGGTGTCGCTCGTCCGAAGCCTCTTCGAGCGCTCGGTGCGCGATACCTCCGTGCAGCTCGTGACCATCGTCGGCGAGCCTGGCCTGGGAAAGACCCGACTCGTGTGGGAGCTGGAGACGTTTATCGACGACTATCCGGATCTCGTGGCCTGGCGTCAGGGCAGGTGCCTGCCGTACGGGGACGGGATCGTCTTCTGGGCGCTGGGCGAGATCGTCA
>JACCWU010000176.1 GCA_013697465.1 Actinomycetota bacterium
GAGGAGACCGCGGAGGCGGCCACCGAGCGGTTCGAGGGTGACTACAACGTCATCCCGCTCGGTGTCGACCTCGGGCTTTTCAGGCCAGCACCGAAACGCGAGCTCCTCGCAATCGAGCTCGAGGCGGCCGGGCGCTCCACGACACGTGCACTGCTCCGCCTCCTCGAGGACGCGCCCGCGTGGGAGTCGACGCTCCTGCACACGAAGCCGCTCGGCTTCCGGCCGGCAATCCCACGGTCGGTCCGTTCGAGAGTCCGTGTGCGCGCCGTACGCCGACCCGAGCAACGCGCCGCGGCGCTACGCGACGCCGCGATCTTCGTCCCCGCGCCAGGCGGCGAAGAGCGCCTCACCCATGAGGCCGCGGCGTGCGGCGCGGCTGTCGTCGCACAGCTCGAGCCCGATGCGGTCGTGCAAGAGATCTTGAGGCTCGTCACCGGTAGCTCCGGTCTCCGCGGCTCGACGGCCGAGCAGGAGAACCGCGCGGACGCGCAGAGCTTCGACCGCGTCGCCGCCGAGCTCGACAGGATCTACTCGGCGCTCGTGCGCAAGAAGCGCGGTCCGCGAAAGACACGTGCCACCCTCCACGAGGACGATCCGCTCGCGGGGCGGGAGTGGATCGTCGTCGACCTCCACATGCACACGAGCTGGTCGCACGACTGCTCGATCGAGGTCGAAGACCTCCTCGACCACGCCGAGGAGATCGGACTCGGCGGGATCGCGGTCACCGACCACAACGTCTTCGGCGGCGCGCTCGAAGCGGCCGAGCTCGCGCGCCGTCGCGACCTCTTGGTCATCCCCGGAGAAGAGGTCAAGACGCAGGGCCAAGGCGAGGTCATCGGCCTGTTTCTCGATGAGGAGATCCCGCGCGGACTGACCTTCTCCGACACCGTCGCCGCGATCCGCGAGCAGGGCGGTCTGGTCTACCTTCCACATCCCTTCGACCGACAGCATGCCATCCCCGATCCGGCCACGCTCCACCGTCACCTCGCCGAGGTCGACGTGTTCGAGGTATTCAACGCGCGACTGCTTCGCGACTCCTTCAACGACGAGGCGCTCCGCTTCGCCCGCAAGTACCGTCTCTTGCAGGGCGCGGGGTCGGACGCCCACGTGCTCCAGGGGGTCGGCACCGGAGCCGTGCGGATGCGGCGTTTCGAGGGTCCCGAGGAGTTCTTGCTCTCCCTCCGCTCGGCCGAGATCCTACGCCGCCCCAAGTCTCTCGCCTACCTCCAGTCGCTCAAGTGGGTCGCCCAGGTCAAGGAAAAGGTCCGCTAACAGGGAAGATGACCCGGACCTCGTGTCCGCCGCCGTGCCCACCGACGAGATCTACGAGCGCTACCTGCAGAAGGCCATCGCCGAGATCAACGAGCTCGGCGACGAGCTCGCTCGCGCAGGTGACGAGCTCCGCGTCCCCGTCGTCGGGTCGGGGCATCCGCTCGCCGACGTCTTCCTCCTGAAGCACGCGCCGCAGCCGGCGGAGATCCAGGAGGGCGTCGCGTTCTTCGGGCGGGCCGGCCAGGCGATACTCAAGTCGCTGCAGCGCCTGCGCGTCGATCCGCTCGCGGTATACGGAACGAACTGCCTCAAGTTCGGCACCGAGGATCCCGTGGACGCCGCCGCCTGGCTGACACGTGAGCTCCACATTGTGCAACCGAAGCTCCTCGTCGGCATGGGCGAAAAGGCGACGTCGTTCTTGAACGAGCTTCGTTTCCCGCTGTCCGATCCGGTCTCGACCGACACGACGGGCGTCTTGCAGCGATTCACACCGACCATCGAAACGCTCGTCACGCCGGACGTCGACGAGTCGCTCGACGATCAGGCCGCGAAGACACGGTTCTGGAACGCCCTCAAGGCGCTCGGCCCCTGGTGGGCGGAGCAACCCCCGTACTGACGCGCGAGCGCGCCCTCGCGCTCGCGGCGCTTGGCATCGCGCTCCTCGCGTACGGCGCGGTCTCGGAGCACCTGCCCGCGTTTCGAATGGGCGTCGACGTCGTCTTCGTCGGGCTCGTCGTCCTTCCGCTGACAACGGCGGCGATCTGGCTTGCACTGCCTCTCGCGGGCATGAGAAGCGTGCTCCTTCTCTACGCCTCGGCGCTCGCCGGCGCGCTTCTGATCGCCCTGACATTCCTCGGTGCCGCGTCCGCGGCGAACGTCGCCAAGCTCGCGTGCTTCGCCCTCGTGGGCTTCTGGTTTCTCTCGCTCTTCGAGGAACTCTGGTGGGTGGCGCTCGTCGCGGTTCTCGTTCCCTGGGTCGACGTCTGGTCGGTCGCGGCCGGACCTTCCGAGTATGTCCTGGAGAAGCGTCCCGGCATCTTCGACACGGTCGCCGTCGACTTCCCCGTGACCGGCCAAGCGGCCGACATCAACATCGGCCCCCCCGACATCGTGTTCTTCGCGCTCTTTCTCGCGGCGTGCGCACGCTTCGGACTGCGTACCGCGTGGACGTGGGTCGCGATGACCGTGCTCCTCACCGTCACCTTGTTCGCCGCCTGGAGATGGGAGACGCTGGGTCTCCCCGCGCTGCCCGCCGTGGCTCTGGGATTCCTGCTCCCGAACGCCGACCTCATCGCGCGCCACCTCCGTACAGCCTGGCGGACGCGTCGCGACGCGGAGCCTGCCAAGTAACACTGTGTTACAAGAGTTCCGTGCGCTCGAGCAACGACACCGACTCGACGTGTGGGGTGTGCGGGAACATGTCGACCGGCCGGCAGCGGATGAGCTCGTAGCCGAAGTCGTCGCGTAGCACCTGAACGTCAGAGGCCAGAGTCGTCGGATTGCAGGAGATGTAGACGATCTTCTCGGCTCCGAGCTCGCCCGTGCGGCGGAGCGCCTTCCCCGCAAGCCCAGCTCGAGGCGGGTCGACGACGACCACGTCCGCGCGGCCTGCTTCGGACACGAGCTCCTCGAGCGATTGGCCCACGTTCCCGGCGAAGAAGCTCGCGTTCTCGATGCCGTTCAGCTCCGCGTTCTCGATCGCGCACGCCACGGACTCCTCCGAGATCTCGACGCCCCACACCGCCTTGGCCCCGCCCGCGAGCGCGAGGCCGATCGTCCCCGTCCCGCAGTAGAGGTCGAACACGTTCTCGGCTCCCGTCAGCGCCGCATACTCGCGCGCGAGCGCGTAGAGCCGCTCCGCCATCTCCGTGTTCGTCTGCATGAACGCGTTCGGGCGGAGTCGGAACCGCAGGCCGAGGATCTCCTCCTCGATCGCGTCCTCGCCCCAGAGGAGCTTCCAAGGGACGTTCGTACGCTCGGCCGGAGTGTCGTTCACCGCCCAGTTGATCGAGCGCACCTGCTCGAAGCGCCGAAGGACGTCGACCAGGTATCCCGGCTCGAACCGCTCGCCCGGAGCGGTGACGAGCATGACCAGCGCCTGCCCGGTATTGCGACCTTCCCGATAGACGAGATGGCGGAGATAGCCTTCGCCCGTCTCCTGGTCGTACGGCTCGAGCCCCTCCTCGCGAGCCCAGTCGCGAACGGCCAGGCGTACCGCGTTCCCGAGGTCGGTCGTCAGCAGGCACTCCTCGATGCCGACGACCTCGTCCCACCGCCCCGCCCGGTGGAACCCGAGCTCGACACCCGCCTCACCCTGCGTGAACGAGTACTCGAGCTTGTTCCGGTAGCCGTACTGGGAGCTGGCGGGGACGATCGGCTCGAGCGGCGGCTCCGCGATCCGTCCGATGCGGACGAGCGCGTCCCGCACCTGCTGCTCCTTCGCCTCGAGCTGCGCCTCGTAGGCGAGATCTTGGAACCGGCAGCCGCCGCAGACGCCGAAGTGACGGCACGGAGCGGCCACGCGCACGGGGCTCGGCTCGAGCACCGCCTCAGCCGTCGCCTCGGCAAATCCGCGCTTCGTCTTCGTCACGCGGGCGCGGACGCGATCTCCCGGGAGGCCGCCGCGAACGAACACGACGAAGCCGTTCAGCCGAGCGACGCCGTTCCCGCCGTACGCGAGCGAATCGATCTGAAGCTCGAGCTCCTGACCCTTCTGAACGGGTGAAGCCATTCCAGCCAGGGTATCCGTGGAGCAACTGGCACGAACTCCTTAGGCGTCGGTGCCAGGCACCCGCGACGATGGCCGGCGTGCGCTTGCTTCGTCGCCCGGAGCCGCCGTTCGAGCGAGAGGACGTCGACGCTATCCTGCGAGCAATGTTCGACATCCGGGTCGAGCTGACGAAGATTCGCAAGGCGCTCGAGGAGGAAGACGATGGCGAAGAGGAAGAAGAGAGTTCCTCCTGAGGTTCGCGCCGAAGAGGAGGCGCGGTACGCGGAGACGACGAGACTCCTCGAGGAGCGGATCGCGTACCACCGGGCGAAGATCGCCGAGGAGCGGGAACGCAAGGCGCGCCGACCCTGGTGGCGGCTGTGGAGAGCGGAGGCCTAGCGCGGCCGAAACCGCATCTCAGGTGACGTCGCTTCGCGCCAGCCTGAGGTAGCCGAGCACACCGAAGCCGACGGCGTAGACAAGTCCGACGAGCCCGCCCACCGCGGGACTCAGGAGGTCGTCGACGCTTCCGTCGAGAGCGTCGAGCGCATTCCCCGGCAGGAAATCGGCGACCCCGTCGAGATCGGCGAGGCCGAGGAGCGCGCCGACGAGCGCCTCGAGCACGACTGTCCAGAGGATTGCGGCAACGAGTGCGAACGTCTGGCTCTTGAGAAGCGCACCGACGCCGACGCCGAGCGCGCCCCACAGCGCAACCGCGAGCAATACGCGACCGATGCGTGCGGCCAGCTCCCCATCGAACTGGAACCCGGCGCCTTCGCCGGAGAGCACGGGGACGGCGACCGTGAGGACGACGAGGACCCCGAGGAGCGCGAGCCCCGTAGCGATGAGGACGACTGCGATCTCCTTGGCCACGAGAATCCGCGCGCGCCGCGGCATGCCGAGCAACGTCCGCGTGATCGTGCCGTGCCGCCACTCGACCGTGACAGAGGTGATTCCGACGAGCAGCGCAACGAGGCTGGCGGCCACCGAGGTCGAGACGAGGTCGCGCTGGAACTCGGGGTCGTCGATCTCGAATGCAGCGCCGGACCCGGCAAGCGCAGCGGCGGCGATCCCGGAAAGTCCGACGACGGCCACGACGAACCCGATCCATCCGCGCGTCGTGCGGAACTTGAGCAGCTCGGCTGCCACGAGCGCCTTCATTCGGCGGCCTCGGCGCCCGTGAGCTCGAGGAACACCTCTTCGAGCGTGGCCCGCTCCACCGTGAGCTCGTGGAGGACGATGCCGTTGGCCGCGGCGATCTCACCGACGCGCTCCGGGGGCGCCGATACCGCGAGCCGACCGTCCCCGAGCGCCCGCACGTCCTCCGCCGCGAGCAGCGACGCGAGACGATCGCTGTCCGGGCTCCTCACGAGCGTCGACCCGGCGGCCATCGCGAGCACCTCGGCCATCGCAGCCTGTCGCACGAGCTTGCCGCGGTGGATGATCACGACGTCGTCGACGGTCTGCGCGACCTCGGCGAGAACATGGCTCGAGATGAGCACGGTGCGCCCCTCGCCCGCCAGCGAGCGCAGCAGGTCGCGCAGCCAGCGGATCCCCTGAGGATCGAGCCCGTTCGCGGGCTCGTCGAGGACAAGCACCTCCGGGTCCCCGAGCAGCCCCGCGGCGAGGCCGAGTCGCTGGCGCATTCCGAGGGAGTAGCCCCCGGCTCGCCGTCGGGCGGCCTCGGTGAGATCGACCAGCTCGAGCACCTCGTCGACGCGAGAGCGCGGGAGCCCAGCCGCGAGTGCGAGCACCCGGACGTGGTTACGCCCGGAGCGGCCGGAGTGGGCGTCGACCGTCTCGAGCACTGCGCCGACTCGCCGCAGCGGGTGGTCGAGCTCGGCGTACGGCCGTCCGAGCACGCTCGTCCGGCCCGAGTCGGGACGCACGAGGTTGAGAATCGCCCGCAGCGTCGTCGACTTCCCAGCTCCGTTCGGCCCCAGGAAGCCTGTGACCGTGCCAGGCTCGACCGTGAACGAGAGATCGTCGACGGCGAGTGTCGAACCGAAACGCTTTGTCAGCCGCTCGACCTCGATCATCGACTTACCTTAAGGAGTCACTGCAGAAGCGAAACGTAGACCGTGCGGTTGCGCGGGCCGTCGAACTCGCAGAAGAAGATTCCCTGCCACGTGCCGAGCGCCGGCGTGCCGTCGTCCCGCAACGGAACCACGACGCTTGCGCCCAGCAGGCTCGCCCGGACGTGCGTCGGGGCGTTGTCCTCGCCCGGCTCGACGTGCTCCCACGGCCACCCGTCCTCGACGATCCGGTCGAGAGCGCTCTCCAGATCCCGGGCGACGGCCGGATCGGCGTGCTCGTTGATCGTCACCCCTGCGGTCGTGTGAGGCACGTAGACGACGACAGCCGCACCGCGCTGGCCCGCGGTCGCGTCCCGAACCTGCGCCGTGATGTCTACGAGCTGGCTCCGCCGCTCGGTCCGGAGCCGGATCTCCTGCACGATCTAGAGAGCGCCGCCGGCCGCAGGCGGGGCACCCTGCTCGAGCGGGTTCGCGCCGCCGGACTTCCGTGCGAGATATTCCTCGACCTGCAGCAGGTTGTCCTTCCCCCGCTCGACGACGTTGTGCAGCTCGGTCATCGATGCGACCTCTTCGCGCTGCTCCTGCAGGAACCAGTGCAGGAACTGCTCGCCGACGAGCTCACCTTCATCGCGCGCCAGGCCGACGAGATCCACGATCTGCGCGGTGACCCGCTTCTCCTGCTCGAGCGCGAGCGAGACCGGCGCAACCGCGTCGTCAAAGGCCGTCTTCGGCGCCGCGACTCCGGGAATCTCGACGCGTTGGTCGGCGTCGAGGAGGTACTGCACCATCATCATCGCGTGGTTTCGCTCCTCCAGCGACTGTCGGTAGAAGTGCGCGGCGAGCTGCGGGAGCGTCTCACCGTCGTAGTACACGGCGACCGCGATGTACTGCTGCGATGCTCCGAACTCGTAGCCGATCTGCTCGTTCAGCGCCTCGGCGAAGGTGGCCATGGCCTCGACTCTATCCAAGTTAGCGGCTTGTAACTTTCGTTCAAAGCACGCCGCACCGACCATCGAAACGAGAGGGCGACCATGACGACGTTCGACGAGCAGGTTCGAGCAGCGCTCGACTCGCTGCCGCCCCATCTCGCGTCCGCACTGCAGAACATCGCGGTCGTCGTCGAGCACGAGAACGCGGAGGACCCCGATCTCTTCGGTCTCTACCATGGTGTGCCGCTCCCCGAGCGCGGCGACATGGGTGGGATGCTCCCCGACAAGATCTCGATCTACCGGATCCCCCTCGAGGAGACGTTCTCCGATCCCGATGAGCTGCGGGAGGAGATCCGGATCACGGTTCTCCACGAGCTTGCCCACTACTTCGGGCTCGACGAGGAGCGCATCGCGGAGCTCGGCTACGACTAGATGCTCGATCGGAAATTGGCGCGCAGTCGGGGGCGGCCATGACCAAGCCGGGCGCCGCACTCAGGCGTCGTGCAGGCTAGAAGCCTGTGCGACGCCTGAGGGTGACAATCCGGCGCAGCGTCGTGGCCGTCATCCGGCCCGCGTGAATTTCCGATCGAGCATCTAGGTTTCAGAGTGGTCGGTCAGTGGGAATGACCGGGTGCAAGAGACCGTTTTACCCAACGTGACAATCACACAGATCCACACCGAGATCGAGCAGCTCTCGGAGCTGCGGCAGGAGCTCTGGCACCGTCTTTCCGACGGCCTCGACATTTCTGCACAGTCCGAGATCAAGGAGCTCGACGCCCAGCTCGTAGACCTCTGGGAGACCCTCCGCATCGAGAAGGCACGTCTGCGCTTCGGCGAGCGCGAAGAGATCGTTCGTCGCGCACGCGCAGAAGAGCGCCTCGAACGGGCCGCGTAGAGCCGCGCGCCAACCGGACGCTTCGAGAACGTCTCGACCCGCGCATATCATCGACGCGTGGCCCGAACCAACCGTCATGAGGCTCCACCCGGCTCGATCCAGACCGAGCAGCAGCGTCTGGCCGCGATCCGGATGGCTGCTGAACAGGAGCTCGGTCGGCTCCGCACGGAGCTCGGCGAACGTGTAGCCGCTGTCGAGCGGCGGGAGCGCGAGCTCGTCGATGCGCTGGCGAAGGTCGGCAAAGGACGATCGCCGCTGTCCAAAGGCACGGAGGAAGCGCTCTCGCACGCACAGGTCGGGCTCGCGGCGCACGCCCAGCAGCTTGCAAAGCGCGATGCGGATCTCGCCGCCAGGGAACGGGCGCTCGTGAAGCTCGAGACCGACCTCGCGCGAAAGGCGGCCGGCGAGGGGATCGACCCCGAGGAGCGTCTGGCTCAGATCGAGGCTCGCCTCAAGGCTCTTCAGGAGGCCGAGAAAGCATTTGCGCGTACGCAGATCGAGCTCGCGACGGCGAGCGACGAGCTGGCCCGGCGCGAGGCTGCGCTCACCGAACGAGAGCGCGCGATCGAAAGCGGCGCGGCACCCGCTCCGGCTAGCGGAGGGATGAGTCGCGCCGAGCTGGCCGACCTCGAAGAGCGCCTGGGCCGTCTCGAGCGCGAGACGCGCAACGCGACCGTCGGGAGCACGTTCGGGGACAGCCTGCGCACGCTCGAGCGCAGAGGGCTTCGCGGCAACCCGCCGAACGCATAGCGCGGCTCTACACTTCTGTCACTCGGGGCGTTAGCTCAGCTGGGAGAGCGCCGGCTTTGCAAGCCGGAGGTCGCCGGTTCGATCCCGGCACGCTCCACTTTTTCGGACGTTGCGCAAACCTCGGGCGTGACGAGCCTGTAGATGGGCTGGATTTGCGCCCGTCCGTCAACCGTAGCTCCTGGATCAATAGCCGGAGGAGCGCCTTAGTCTTCTGCGGCTCGCCTTCGGCGATGACGCGTTCGAGTTGGTCGGCGACGGCTGCGAGATCGGCCGGCGTCGGCCCTTGTCCGGCCTCGTCCGGCGTCGAGACGGACAGTTCGGCGTGTTGGGCGCGGAGGTCTTCCAGGCGCGGCTGAAGCCGCGAGAGCCGTTCGTCGCAGCGCTCGGGGGAGAGCTTGCCCTGCTCGAAGGCCTCGTAGTAGCGCTCGAGCGCCTGCTCGGCGCGGACGATCTCGGCGCCGATCGAGGCGATCCGCTGCTCGATCTCGGTTCTTCAGCTGGGTCGCAGCCACGCTCGGAGCCGCGATCGGCGCCGCAGTGATGCCACGTGCAGCGCGGAGTATGGCCTGGCGGTGCTGCCAAAACCCGAGTGCATGTCCTGGTTGCTCGCCGTCGTCGCCATACGGCTACCTGTGCGAGTGCCTCGGCGGTTCGTTCTGCATCTGCCGCGGCAGCAGCACACCGCACTGCTACGACGCAGCCTGCTAGGTCAACCGCACGGCATTCAGATACGAGGCTCGGAACCCGAGCCTCGTATCGTTGTACGCCCGGCATGGGCAAGTCAAGTCCCAGGACGTGGTGTAGCTCGTCGGCAAGATCGTCGGCTGCTCAGACCGCGGTGAGCTCGCGGGTCTCCTTTCTGGTGTCGTCGATTCTTCCTCGATCGAGTACCGCCTCGAGCGAGTG
>JACCWU010000181.1 GCA_013697465.1 Actinomycetota bacterium
GAAGAAGATGAGCCCGTACCCGAGGAAGAAGCGCACGGACTGCAGGTCGATCGTCGCGCGCGACATGAGCTGTCCGACCTGGCTTCGGTCGTAGAAGCCGAAGGAGAGCCGCAGGAAGTGGGCGTACACGTCGTCGCGAAGGTCGTATTCGACGCCGAGCGCCTGCCTACCGGAGAGCAGGCGCCGGCCGACCTGGAGCCCGGCTCGGACGAGGCCGAGCACGACGATTGCGCCGACCCAGAACGCGATGACCTCCGTGTCGGGATCGGCCACTCCCGTGTCGGGGTCGCGGGACAGCTCGTTGATGATGACTCCGACCAGGATCGGGACGAGGATTCCCGCGACCTGAGAGCCGATCGCGAGAGCCGAGGACACCGTGAGCGAGCCGCGGTAGGGCCGCAGGAACCCGAGGAGGCGCACGAACACGCGCCAGTTGGACTGCCGTGGGCCTGCCAGATCTTCCTCGCCCGTCACCTGGTCTTAGGGTACGGATCGTGCTCGAGGCCGTGCCGAACGTGTCCGAAGGACGCGATGCGTCGGCGATTCTGGCGATCGGCCGAGAACTCGCCTCGCACGCGCGTCTCCTCGACGTCCATTCGGACGCCGACCATCACCGCACCGTCTACTCACTCGTGGGAGAGCCGGCGGAGCTCGTGGCATCGCTCGTGTCGGGCGTCGCCGCTGCCTGCGAGCTGATCGACCTCCGGCTGCACGAAGGCGTCCACCCGCGCGTCGGCGCCGCCGATGTCGTGCCACTCGTTTACCTGCACGCGGGCGACGCCGAGCTCGCGCGGGGGGCCGCGCTCGAGGTCGCCGCGCGCATCGGAGAGGAGATCGGGCTGCCGGTCTTCCTGTACGGCGACGTCGGTGCCGGGAGGCGCCCGGCGCTCTTCCGTCGCGGGGGGCTCGCGGCGCTCGATCGGCGGGTCGCTGCCGGAGAGCTCGTCCCCGAGTTCGGGCCCGCGCGCGTCGGTCAGCGGTCGGGCGCCGTGCTCGTGGGCGCCCGGAAGCCCCTCGTCGCCTACAACGTCGATTTGGCCACCGACGAGCTTGAGCTCGCACGAGAGATCGCGGCCGCCGTTCGTGAATCGAGCGGAGGGATCGCGGGGGTGCAGGCGATCGGACTTCGCCTGCCCCAATCCGGCCGCGTCCAGGTCAGCATGAACCTGCTCGATCTCGAACGAGCAGCGCTGCACGACGTCGTAGCGGCTGTCGCCAGCGAGGCGGCTGCGCGAGGCATCGCCGTCGCCGGAGGAGAGCTGGTCGGACTCGTTCCGGAGAGCGTCCTTCAGGCGGCGCGCGCGGCAGGCGTGCAGGTGGCCGGTGTGGACGAGTCACGGGTCCTCGAGCGGTTGGCGGGCTCTAGCCGCTACTAGACTCGGAGCCGTGTCGCAGGCGATCGAGCTGACGGGCGACGACCTGGCGCTGGCGGACGTCTGGAACGTCGCCGTGGGGGGAGCGGAGGCCGAGCTGACCGATTCCGCTCGAGAGCGAATGCGCGCTGCGCGCGAGCTCGTCGAGTCGATCCAGGGGGAGCACACCTATGGCGTCAACACCGGCTTCGGGCGCTTCGTCTCGGAGCACATCCCCGAGGAGCTCTCGGGCGAGCTGCAGCTCCGTCTGCTTCGGAGCCACGCGTGCGGGGTGGGCGTGCCGTATCCGGACGACGTGGTTCGGGCCGCGATGCTCCTGCGGATAAACGCGCTCGCGAAGGGGTACTCGGGAGCCAGGGTCGAGACCGCCGAGCTGCTCCTCGCCTGCCTGAACCGAGGCGTGCTCCCGGTCGTCCCCGCGCGCGGCTCGGTTGGCGCGAGCGGAGACCTTGCGCCGCTCGCTCATCTGGCGCTCCCGCTCGTGGGGGAGGGCGAGGCCGTCGTCGCCGGAGAGCGTCTCGACGGCGCCCGCGCGCTCGCGCGGGTCGGGCTCGAGCCCATCCGGCTCGTGAGCAAGGAGGGGCTCTCGCTCGTGAACGGGACGCAGTTCATGGCCGCGATGGCCGCGCTCGGGACGATCCGCGCCCGTCGGCTCGCGAAGAGCGCAGATCTGGCCTGCGCCCTGTCGCTCGAGGCTCTGCAGGGTTCGCGCACGAGCTTCCGGGTTGAGGTGCATCGTGCGCGTCCCCTGCGCGGGCAGCAGGACTCGGCGGCCAACATCTGGAAGCTCCTCGAGGGCTCCGCGATCATCGAGTCCCACCGCTGGTGCGACAAGGTGCAGGACGCTTACTCGATCCGCTGCGCGCCTCAGGTCCACGGCGCCTGTCGTGACCTGCTCGACTATGTCGAGGCGACCGTCGCGGTCGAGCTGAACGCCGCGACGGACAACCCGCTCGTCCTGCTCCAGGAGGGCGACATCGTGTCGGCCGGGAACTTCCACGGACAACCGCTCGCGTTCGCGCTCGACGTGCTGGCGCTCGCGGTCGCCGAGCTCGCGAGCATCTCGGAGCGGCGGGTCGAGCGGCTGGTCAACCCCAGCCTTTCGGAAGGGCTCCCGCCCTTCCTCGTCGAAGAGGGCGGGCTCAACTCCGGGTTCATGATCCCGCAGTACGTGGCGGCCGCGCTCGTCTCCGAGAACAAGGTGCTCGCGCATCCCGCGAGCGTGGACTCGATCCCGACGAGTGCCGGCCAGGAGGATCATGTCTCCATGGGGAACGCGGCTGGCTTGAAGGCGCTTCAGGTGCTGGACAACGTCGAGCGCGCGCTGGCCATCGAGTTCCTCGCGGGAGCGCAGGCGGTCGAGTTCCTCGCTCCGCTCGCGCCAGGGCAGGGCGCGCGGGCGACGCATAAATTCGTGCGCTCGCTCTCGGCGAGGCTCGAAGAGGATCGCTCTCTGAGCGCGGACATCGAGCGGCTCGCGGACACGATCCGCTCCGGGTCGCTGGTCGCTGCGGTCGAGGCCGAGATCGGGGCGCTCGCGTGACGGACGTTGTCACACGCGAGGCGGTGGAGGCCCTGTGTGGGGACCTCCGGCGGATCAGGGCTCCGCGTGGCACGGCGCTGAACGCGCGCTCGTGGCAGACGGAGGCGCCCCTCCGCATGCTCCTCAACAACCTCGATCCCGAGGTGGCCGAGCACCCCGAGCGTCTCGTCGTCTACGGCGGGACGGGCAAGGCCGCGAGAAATCACGACGCGCTCCGGACGATCGTCCGCACGCTTCTCCGTCTTCGAGACGACGAGACGTTGCTCGTGCAGAGCGGCAAGCCCGTTGGGGTCTTTCGCACCACCGCGCACGCGCCGCGGGTGCTTATCGCCAACGGGCTGCTGGTTCCACGGTGGGCGACGTGGGACGAGTTCCGGCGACTCGAAGCCGAGGGGCTGACGATGTACGGCCAGATGACCGCAGGAAGCTGGATCTACATCGGGACGCAGGGGATCCTCCAGGGGACGTTCCAGACGTTCGCGGCCGCGGGGGAGGCGCACTTCGGCTCGCCCGACCTCACGGGCCGCGCGATCTTGACTGCGGGGTTGGGGGGGATGGGTGGCGCGCAGCCGCTGGCAGCCACGATGGCGGGCGCGGTCGCGCTCTGCATCGAGGTCGATCCGTCCCGTATCGAGCGTCGGCTGGAGACCCGTTACCTCGACGAGGCAGCCGACTCCCTCGACGACGCGCTCGACCGCGTTCGGCGAGCGGCCCACGAGCGGCGACCGCTGTCGGTCGGGCTGCTCGCGAACGCGGCAGACGTCGTGCCCGAGCTCGCGCGCCGGGGCGAGAGGTTCGACCTGATCACCGATCAGACCGCTGCGCACGACCCGCTCACGGGATACGTGCCGCAGGGGCTGAACGTGGATGCGGCCGCCGAGCTCCGGAGGCAGGATCCGGATGAGTACCTGCGCCGCGCCCGTGACTCGATCGCGGTCCATGTCAGCGGCCTGCTCGACTTCGTCCGGGCGGGCTGCTACGTTTTCGATTATGGCAACAATCTCCGAGGGGAGGCGTATGAGGCGGGCGTAGCGGACGCGTTCACATACCCGGGCTTCGTCCCGGCCTACATCCGGCCTCTCTTCAGCCGCGGGGTCGGGCCGTTCCGCTGGGCGGCTCTCTCGGGCGAGCCGGCCGACATCGAGGAGATCGACGGAGAGCTCGGTCGAATCTTCCCGGACGACGTGCTGCTCCGGCGCTGGCTCGAGCTTGCACCCGGACGGGTGGCATTCCAGGGGCTCCCTGCCCGGATCTGCTGGCTCGGCTACGGCGACCGGGCTCGCGCCGGACTCGCGCTCAACGAGCTCGTGCGTGCAGGCCGCGTTTCGGCCCCTGTCGTCATCGGGCGGGACCATCTCGACTCGGGCTCGGTTGCCTCGCCCTTCCGCGAGACGGAGGCGATGCGAGACGGCTCTGACGCAATCGCCGACTGGCCGATCCTGAACGCCCTGCTCAACGTCGCGGCGGGCGCGACGTGGGTCAGCGTCCACCACGGCGGCGGGGTCGGCATCGGCAACTCGATCCACGCGGGCATGGTCGTCGTCGCCGACGGAACGGACGATGCGGCGCAGAAGCTCGAGCGGGTCCTCACGACCGATCCGGGGACCGGCGTGATGCGCCACGCCGACGCGGGCTACGAGGAGGCCCTCGCCACCGCACGCGAGCATGGGCTCGACCTGCCGTCGGTTCCGGACGGCACCGAGTGACCGCCGGCGGCTCGGAGCCGCCGCGGCTGCTGATCCGCGGGTTGTCCCAGATCGCGACGCCTGCTGGTACCGCAGCTCCTCTGCGCGGCGCGGCACTCGGCGAGGTGGACGTCGTCGAGGACGGCTTCATCCTGTGCGAAGGCGGACGCATCACCGCCGTCGGCGCGATGAGCGAGCTTCCCGCGCTTCGCGGCGAGGTCGAGGAGCTCGAGGGCACTGGGCTCTCGGCGATCCCGGGCCTCGTCGACTGCCACACGCACGCGTGCTTCGCGGGCGATCGAGTCGAGGAGTTCGCTCTGAGGGCGGCCGGGGCGAGCTACGAGGAGCTGCATGCGGCGGGCGGCGGCATCCTCTCGACGGTGCGCGCAACGAGAGCTGCGGGCGAGAGCGGGCTCGCGGACGCGCTTGCACTCCACCGCGCATGGATGGTTCGGAGCGGCACGACCACGTTCGAGGCCAAGTCGGGCTACGGCCTCGACCGCGAGACGGAGCTCGCGCAGCTTCGCGTCATCCGGGAGGCCGGTGGCGTGCCCACCTTCCTCGGTGCGCATGCGGTGCCTCCCGAGTTCTCGGAGGCGGGCGCGGTCGCGTACCTCGAGTTCTTGATCGCGGAGGTGCTGCCGGAGGCTGCCGACCTGGCAGAGGCAGCCGACGTGTTCCTCGAGCGGGGCGCCTTCGACCGTGACGAGGCGCGTCGCTATCTCGTGGCGTGCCGTAAGGCCGGTCTCGAGCTCCGATTGCACGGCGACCAGTTCACCGAGTCGGGCGCAGTCCCGCTGGCGCTCGAGCTCGGCGCTCGCTCCATCGACCATCTCGAGAGCACGCGGTCGGCGGGGATCGCAGCACTCGCTGCAAGCGACGTGACCGCCGTGCTGCTTCCGCTGAGCGCGCTCTTCCTCGGCCGGCCGATGCCGCCCGCTCGCGCGCTCGCCGATTCGGGTGCGGTGCTCGCGCTCGCGACCGACTTCAACCCCGGAAGCTCGTTCTCCGAGTCCCTGCCGCTCGTCTGCAGCCTCGCTTGCACGCAGCTCCGGCTCGCGCCGGACGAGGCGCTCGTCGCGTGCACGACAAATGCCGCGCACGTGCTCGGACGCGCCGACCGGAAGGGGAGGATCGCACCCGGGTTCGACGCGGACATCGTGCTGCTCGGGGCGGAGGATTGGCGGTATCTCGCGTACCACCTCGGTGGGCCCGTGGTGCACACCGTCGTCCAGGGCGGCGAGATCGCCTTGGCCGGCTCGGCATAATCGAGCCATGGCCTCGAGAAAGCAACGACGTCGCCGTGCGAAGGAGCACAGGCACGAGTACGTGTGGGAGGACGCGGAGGGAAACGAGCTCGACCCCGATGAGGTACCGGCGCGCCAGACTCCGACGACAGGGACTCGGCAGACGTCTGCTCGCGCTGGGCGCGAGCCTCAGGCGCCGTCGTGGAGACGCACCCTCAAGCGCGCGCTCATCTTCGCACCGATCATGCTCGGCACCGTGATGCTCCTCTCGAACGACCTGACGCTTGCCCAGCAGGTCTCGCAGACCGCGATCATCGTGGCGATCTTCATCCCCTTCAGCTTCCTGCTCGACGGCGTTTTCTGGCGCTCGTACCGGAAACGGCTCGCGCGCCAAGAGGCCGGCGGCCGCCGGGGAAGCTGACGCAGCGACACCGATGCCGCTCGACGTCCACCAGGTCTCGCTCGGACCGCTCGGCACGAACTGCTACGTCGTCCGTGCCGACCGCTCCGCGCCCGAAGCGGTCGTCGTCGACCCGAGCGGTGACGCCACAGAGCTCCGTATCCTGCTCGCGGGCTTGTCGGCGGGTTGCGTCGCGATTCTCGTCACCCACGGGCATTGGGATCACCTGCTCGGAGTCGCGGGGCTGGCGGAGGGGACCGGAGCACCCGTGTATATGGCCGAGGGAGAACGCGCTCTCCTCGAGAACCCTGCGGGCTTCACGCCCGCGGGGGTGCTGCTTCGCCCATACACGCCCGATGTCCTGCTCGAAGGCGGGGAGTCGTTCGAGGCCGCCGGTATCGGCTTCGACGTGCACCTGGTACCGGGCCATTCGCCGTGGCATCTGGCTTATCGGGCGGACGGAAGCCTCTTCTCCGGGGACGTCCTCTTCGCCGGCTCGGTCGGCCGCGTGGATCTCCCGGGCGGAGACTGGGACACGTTGCTCGGCTCGATTCGCTCCCTCGCGGACGCTTGCCCGCCGGAGACGGTCGTCTACCCGGGCCACGGGCCGACGACGACTCTCGGCGCCGAGCTCGCCCGGAACCCGTTCCTCGCGGAGCTGCGGACGGACCGCGCCGGGTGAGTAGCGCGCCGAAGATCGAGAGGCCGCGCGGAACGCACGACGTGCTTCCCGGGGAGATGCCGCTCTGGCAGCGGATCACCGCCGAGGCCGAGCTCCTCGCACGCCTGTATGGCTACCGGCCGATCGTGACCCCCGTCTTCGAGGACACGGCACTCTTCGAGCGCACCTCCGGGGCCGGTTCGGACGTGGTCCAGAAAGAGATGTATACCTTCGAAGATCGCGGCGGTCGTTCCCTCACTCTGCGACCAGAGGCGACCGCGCCGATCTGCCGCGCATACGTCGAGCACGGGATGCACCGCGAGCCGCAGCCGGCGAAGCTGTACACGATCGGGCCGATGTATCGCTATGCGGCTCCGCAGCGCGGACGGTTTCGCGAGCACTGGCAGCTCTCGGTCGAGGCGATCGGCTCGGACGACCCTGCACTCGACGCAGAGGTGATCGAGCTCTACAACGCGCTCCTCGTGCGCGTCGGCGTCTCGGACTTCACACTCGCCCTCAACTCGATCGGATGTCGCGACTGCCGGCCCCCGTACCTCGAGGCCTTGCGCGACTGGCTCGCCCGTAATGCCGAGCGGCTGGACGAGCCCACACGGGAGAAGGCGGCAGCGAGCCCGTTGCGCGTGTTCGACAACATCGACGCGAAGCCCGCGGGGGTGCAGGAGGCGCTACGTGAGGCTCCGACGATCGGCGACTCGCTATGCGCGGCCTGCCGTGAGCACTTCGCCCGAGTTCGAGCGAGTCTGGACGCCTCCGGTGTCGCCTACCAGCTCGTGCCGACCCTCGTGCGAGGACTCGACTACTACACGCGGACAACCTGGGAGTTCCTCGGGCCCGAGGAGGGAGCGCAGAGCACGCTCTCCGGAGGCGGGCGCTACGACGGGCTCGTGGCGGAGATCGGCGGCCCGGATACGCCCGGAGTCGGGTTCGGCGCAGGGATTGAGCGACTCGTGCTCGCGCTCGAGGACGCCGGAGTCAGCGCGGAACCGCCCAAGGTGGACGTCTTCTTCGCGCTCGACGAGGGGGCGGCCCGCGACCAGGTGGCAGGGTGGCTCGGCGAGCTCCGTTCGCGCGGCGTCTCGGCGGACACGGACTACGCTGGTCGTTCACTGAAAGGCCAGCTCACGCAGGCGGCCCGGCTGGGCGCCGCCTCGACCGCGATCGTCGGCCCGACCTCCACCGTCCTGCGGACAGGCTCTGCGCCGGATGAGACGCTCGAGAACTCCGAGGTCGTCGCGAGACTGTCCTCGTGACCCAGTGGCGCGACGTCATGGCGGGAGAGCCGCGAGCCGAGCTCGTCGGCCGGACGCTCACGCTGGCAGGCTGGGTCGCGCGGCGTCGGGACCACGGTGGCCTCGTCTTCGTCGACCTGCGTGACCGTTCGGGCGTGATGCAACTGGTCGTCAACCCCGAGCGAGCTCCCGAGGCCGCCGAGGTTGCGAAGGAGATTCGCAACGAGTTCGTGCTCCAGGCGACCGGGGAGGTGGTCGCCCGCTCGGCCGAGACCGTCAACACGCGGATGCCGACCGGCGAGGTCGAGCTGCAGGTGGACCACCTGACGATCCTGTCGCGGTCGACGACGTTGCCATTCCAGCTCGACGAGGAGGGCGTGGACGAGACGCTCCGCCTGCGCTACCGCTGGCTCGACTTGCGCCGCGACAAGCTCCAGCGAAACATCGAGCTGCGCGCGAAGCTCGTCTCCGTCATCCGCCGCGTGATGGAGGCCGCGGGCTTCCTCGACATCCAGACGCCGATCCTGTTCAAGCCGACCCCGGAAGGCGCGCGGGATTTCATCGTCCCGAGCCGGCTCCAGCGCGGGAAGTTCTTCGCGCTTCCGCAGAGCCCGCAGATCCTGAAGCAGCTGCTCGTGATAGCGGGCTTCGACCGCTACTACCAGATCGCAGTCTGCTTCCGGGACGAGGATCTCCGCGCCGACCGCGTGCAGGAGATCACC
>JACCWU010000061.1 GCA_013697465.1 Actinomycetota bacterium
GTCCCAGGAGCCTACGCAGAGGAGATTACGCCACTCTTGCGAGACCCTTAACATTCAGCGCGGGGCTCGGAATCCTGTCGGCTCAGCTTCTTTGCCACCACTACAGTCGGTCGCGCCCACTTCGAGAGGAGGCTCGATGAAGAGTTCACTCGTTCTGACCGCGATCGCGGTGGCGATCGGGCTCACCGCCCAGCCGGCGCTGGCGCGAGAGTCGGCGTCCGGACCGGCGGTCCGAGACACGCAGCCGACGCTGATCGTACGAAGCACGCGCTTTGGCCGCATCCTGTTCGACGGCCGTGGCCGCGCCCTCTACGCGTTCACCCGCGACCGGCAGCGCGGTCCCAGCCGCTGCTACGGCGCATGCGCGAATGCGTGGCTCGTCTACTTCGCCAAGGGACGACTGCGGGCGGGCACGGGGGCCAAGCAGTCGCTCATCGGCACGACGAGGCGGCGCGACGGCCGGATCCAGGTCACCTACAAGGGCTGGCCGCTCTACTACTACAAGGGAGACTGCCCCGGCCAGGTCCTGTGCCAGAACGTCGACCAGTTCGGCGGTCTATGGCTGGTTGTGCGGCCAAGCGGACAGCTCGTCCGGTAAGTGGCCGCCGCTTCGGCCGGCGGTTCCGGCTGAGGCGCTAGAGAAGGGACAGAGGCCACCTCGCGCGCGACGGACGCGAGCACGCGATGTGCAGGGCTACAACGTCCAGGTCGTCGCCAGTCCCGAGCAAGAGGCACAAGAGGCAAAGGGCGACGGGCCGAGTCAGGCTCTAGTACAGGGCCGCCAGTCGGGAGACGTCGACGTCCTGCTCGGGCTCAGCTTCCCGACTGAAGAATCACTCGTCCTCGTCGTCCTCCCGCTCGTCGTCCTCCCGCTCCACCTCGCCGCCACGCCGCCAGGTCGAAGCCGAGTGAAGCGGCACGGATCGAGATCGTCTCTAGAGGAGGCGGGCGACAATCGGGCAGTTGACGACGATGCCGGTGGATCCGAACCGCTTGCCATTCGGGCCCGTGATGTGACCGCCGGCGACGAGGCTCAGGAGCTGGAACTCGTCGATCACGCGCGCGCGATAGCCCTTGCTGATCGCCTTCTTCGTCCAGAATCCGAGGTTGAGATCCCACATCGGGCTGTAGTCGAGCGCGACGGTCGGCAGCCCGCCGACGAGGTTGAGCGGCGGGAGCTTGTCCTTCAGCGCGCTGTTGAGACCTTGACGCTGCGGGTTCAGACGACCCGTGGGCCCGTTGGCCATGACGAACAACCGCTCGATTCCGCTGAAGACGCTGTCGTCGCGCCCGACCGGCAGCTCGCCCGTCGCCGGTGCGAAGGTGCCGTTGTCGAGCGTCGCGACACGGGATCCGACGCCTCCGTGCTCATATAGAGCGAGGGCTTGGCGAAGCTGAAGATCCCCGTCAGCTTGATCGTCACGGTGCCGCCCCCGTTCCCCTTCGGGCAGATGCGAGCCACGCGGTCGTGCACGAGGTTGTAGTTCGGACGTTTGTTGCAGGAGCGGATCTGCGCAGCCGTCTTGTCGAAGGCGACGACCGGAGCGTTGTAGACATGCCCACCCGCGTTCTCGATTCGGACGAGCGGCGTGTAGTCGGCGTCCCCGATCGAGCCGGGAGTCGCGACCCTCGGCGGGAACGCGTTGGCGCCGCGGCCGGGAACGAGCTTCCGATCCGGAGAGAAGTCGACAGTGCCCGTCTCGAAGACCAGACCGGCCCGCGTGTTGAGTCGGGCGGATCGCGTCGCCCGCCCCACGTTGCTGTAGTGGAGCTTCCCGGAGTGGTTCAGGCCAAGTGCTTCTGCGTTGTCCTTGTCGGAGGTGTCGGTGAGGATGTACCAGACGTTGCGACCGTCGTCCATGTGTCCGAGATAGAGGGGAATCTCGATCGTGCGAATGTCCAGGGTCCCGGAGCGGAGAAGTTGAACCGGCCCGACGAGCTTCCGGTCGATCTGCGAGGGGAACGGCCCGAAGTAGCTGGCCGGAACGTTCGTGCCCACCGAGGGCGGGGGCGGCGTTATCTCCTGCGCGACCGCGGACGGTACGAGCGCGACCATCGAGGCCAGTGCGAAGAAAGGAATGACGGGTTTGCTGCAGTCTTTCCAACTCATGCGAACCGTCTACCTTTGCGGTCAGTGAGCGCTGCTAACAGAGAGCGAATGCTGGCCCCGCGATTTGAGCGGCTGGTGAGCGCGGTATCCAGGTTCGCTAATGAGCTGGCGGATGCGCTCGCCGATAGGGAGCTTCGATGCGCGCTCAGTCGGCGTCGACGCGGCGGCCGTACACGTGGAGGCCGCGCAGCGCGAGCCGTCCGATCGACTCGGGGACGACCGGCTCGACGCTCAGAACGCCGTCGCGCACGTCGAGCCCGAGCAGCGTCCGTAGCGCCATGAGCGGGGCTCCGGCTGCGAACGACTGCGGTCTGGAGGCGCCGTCGTACTCGACGGGAAAACCTGTTTCGGCCCGGTCGAAGCCGGCGAAGAGCTCGGGCAGGCGGCCGTCGAACGCCTCGGCAGCCTCGAGGAGCGCGATCGCGACGCGGCTCGCCTCGTCGCGGAATCCGTAACGGCGCATGCCCTCGGCGACCAGGGCGGTGTCGTGCGGCCAGACGGTTCCATTGTGGTACTCGAGCGGGTTGTAGCCGGCGTCCTCCGCGGACATCGTGCGGATTCCCCACCCGCTCCAGAGCCCGGGCGACAACAGCTTCGCCACGGTTGCTCCTGCGCGCTCAGGCGAGGCGATCCCGCTCCAGAGAACGTGTCCGACGTTCGACGTCAGCGCGTCGACCTGCCTCTTCTCGCCGTCGAGCGCCAGAACGTAGTGGCTTCGCTCCTCGCTCCAGAAGGCGTCCTCGAAGCATTCGCGCAGCTCCTCGGCACGATCGAGGAGACGGTCTGCCAGATCCGCGTCGTCCCAGAGCTCCCGTGCCATGCGCGCCGAGCGGCGAAGCGCGTCGTAGGCATACGCCTGGACCTCGCACGTTGCGATCGGCGGTTCGGCGTGCGTGCCGTCGGCGAACAGGACTGCGTTCTCGGAGTCCTTCCAGCCCTGGTTGTCCAGACCTTCCGACGACCGTTTCAGGTACTCGAGCAATCCGTCACAGTCGAGGTCTGCCTCCTCCTCGATCCAGAGGATGGCAGCACGTGCGGGCGCCTCGAGAGAACGGACCAGCTCCGCGTCGCCGGTCCAAAGCTCGTACTCGTCGAGCAGGACGAGGAAGAGCGGAGTCGTGTCGTGGCCTCCGTAGTAGGGGGAATGCGGCTTGTCGCCGAGAGTCGTCAGCTCGCCGCGGCGGAGCTCGTGCAGGACCTTCCCCGGCTCTGCATCCCGGAAGTCGTCGCGCTCCGTCGCCTGGAGGCTGGCAAGCACCTCGAGCGTCGTCTTCGCGACCTGTGGCTGGAACGGGAGCAGCTGGTACGACATGAGGATGCTGTCCCTCCCGAACAGCGCCATGAACCACGGGAGCCCGCCGGCCGGCAGCGATGAGCCCGGGCCGTCGAGCGCGCGAAAACGAAGTGCGGCGAGATCGAGCATGC
>JACCWU010000213.1 GCA_013697465.1 Actinomycetota bacterium
GTTCGGGTAGGGGTGGAAGCTGAAACCGTCCATCAGCGGCCGGGTGCGTCCACTCGACCGGTACCAGGCGCCCAGCGCGCGCAGGAAGCGCACCGGGGAGGTGGACACGTTGCTCTTCGCATTCGGCTTGTCGTTGCCACGCGGAGAGAGACCGACGCCGACGACCGCGATCCGGTGGTCGACTGCCTTCAGGGCGTCGTAGGCCGACGCGAGGTACGGGCCGAACGACGCAGCGGATGCATTCGAGCCGTCCGCGTTGAACTGCGGTCGCCAGAACGCGGGCTGATTCGGCTCGTTGCCGATGACGAACTGCCGCACCCGCGGGTACTCCTTGGCGAGCGAGGCGACGTAGGCGCCGAAGAACGCCGGGTTGGCGAGGCCCGCCTCGAGCTCGCGCGGCGGATACGGGTAGACGGCGAGCACGACGCGGAGGCCTGCCGCCACGGCTCGCGGGATCGTTCTGTCGAGATACCCCCGATCCTGGACGACGAGCGGCTCGCTCGGCTTAAACCGGGCGGCTAGAACGATCTGGCTGAGTCCGATCGCAGCCATGTCCGCGTACAACGAGGCTCCGCCGTCCGCCAGGTACTTGCCGGTGTCGTCGTTCGCGCCGATGTCGGCCGCAGGGGCCGACGACACTCCGGCGAGGAGCGCCAGGATGCTGGCCGCTGCCGCAATGAACGTCCGCATATGTACCCATCCCGCAGCGGGCTCCCCAAGGCCCGCCGGCGGAGTCGCAGATTAGAGCCGGGCGAGAATCGAGTCAAGCATCGGACCGCTTCCGAAGCGCACGGGGTCGTCGGCAGGCCGTCCCGTCTCGGCCTCCGCGGCCGCGATCGCCTCGCGCGCCGCGTCGTCGTCCAGCCCGCTCGTGTTGAGCGCAATCGCCACGACCTTCGCGCGACGAGCCGGCAAGGACATGCGCTCGTGCAGCTCGACGAGGTCGGGGAGAGGTGGAATCGGATGTCCGGGACACCCCTCGATCTCGGTCGACCCCGGAACGTGGCAGAGCACGAATGCGTGCGGCGCCGAGCCGTGCACGAGCCCGAGAGTGACTCCCGAGTACAGCGGATGCACGAGCGATCCCTGACCTTCGACGAAGAGGAGCTTCCCGCCTCGTTCGGCGCCCTCGACGACGAGCCGTTCGGCGGCGCCGGCGAGGAAGTCCGCGACGACGGCATCCACGGCGATCCCCCACCCCGCGATCGCGATCCCGGTCTGGCCGGTCGGCACGAACACGGACTCGAGGCCGCGGCGTCGTGCCTCCAGGTCGAGCTCGACGGCGACCGTCTTCTTCCCGATCGCGCAGTCCGAGCCGACCGTGAGGACGATCTTCGCGTCGACCTCGAGGTTCGCACCGGTCGGAACGCTCAGGCCGATCGGAGGCCTTCGCAGATCACGCAGCTCCACGCCGTGACGGGAAGCGAGCGCCACGAGCTCGCTGTCCTCGGACACGAACTCGTGCAGGCCGCTCTCCACGTCGAGGCCCTCCGCGATGGAGCTCTTCAGGAGCTCACGCCACGCGGGCGGGAAGCGTCCGCCCTGGGTGGCGACGCCGACGACGGCCACCGTCGGGTCGAAGCGCAGCGCGTCGGCGACGGTCCCGACGACCGGAATCCCCTCGTGGGTCTCACCCGCTCGGGCGGAATCGAGGATCGCGACGACGGGGTCGGGGCCGTAGCGGATGATGCCGCGCATCGTCTTCCCGTAGTGCGGGTCGTGCGAGAATCCCTCGCCCAGGATCAGGAGTCGGCGGTGCTTCGCGGTCACTCGAAGGCGACAGCGACGCCGAGTCCGGGCGCAGTCGCGGGCACCTGCACGCCGTCGACGAGGTCCACCCCCGGGCACGGGTCTTCTCGCAGCAGCAGGTTTCCGTCGAGGTCGACGTAGTCGCACAGCGGAGCGACGCAGCAGGCGGCCGCGATCCCCAGCCCGGACTCGAGCATGCAGCCGACCATGACCCCTAGACGCAGCGCCCTGGCCGCGTGGACCACCCGGATCGCCTCGCGGATCCCTCCCGACTTCGCGAGCTTGATGTTGACGCCATGAGCGATCTCTGCGCAGCGCGCCACGTCCGCGAGCACGTGGCAGTCCTCGTCGACGAAGATCGGAACCGTCGAGCGGTCGCGCAGCTCGCGGCCTTTTTCGTCCCCCGCGCGAAGCGGCTGCTCGCAGTAGGCGACGCCGAGGTCGTCGAGCTGACCCAGTGCGTCGACCGCCTCGTCGAACGTCCATGCCTCGTTGACGTCGACCTGCAGCGGGAGGTCCGTCACCGAGCGGACGGCTCGCACGCGCTCGACATCGAGCCCGTCCGCACCCCCGAGCTTCAGCTTCAGGCGCCGGTACGACCGCGCCGCGGTCTCGGCCCTGCGCGCCATGTCGGCGGGGTCCCCGAGCCAGATGGTCCAGGAGGTCGGCGGGCCGGACCGCGGGAGGCCGAGCAGGCGTGCCGCGGGCAGCCCGAGGAGCTTTCCCTGAAGATCGTGCAGAGCAGCGTCGAGCGCTGCCTTCGCCGCCTGCTCTCCCGGAATCGTCGCGAGGCGCTCGCCGACGTCCTCGAGCGCGAAGGGGTCGTCGCCGAGGAGGCTTCCGTGCTCCTCGACGAAGCGCTTCGCGGACTTCGGCGACTCGTCGTAGCGATCGACGGGCGCAGCCTCCCCGTACCCGGTCGCGTTCTCGTGGGTGATCGCGACCTGCACGACGTCGGCGAAGTCAGTCGCGTCCCGCGCGATCACGAACGTCTCGGCCAGCTCCAGCCGGACGATCCGGGCCTCGACCTCCATGACCGTGAGCCTATCCGGGCTACGAGCCCGCGATCGAGACGACGTACGCGACGACGTCCGCCTCGTCCTGGCCCGAGACGAGGCCAGCGGGCATGACTCCGGATCCCTGGCGAATCTGGCTGCTGACAACCTCGGCGCCGAGGCCGGTCCCCTCGAGCCGCGGCCCGGAGCCGCCCTCTCCCTGGAGTCCGTGGCAGGCCGCGCACTCGCGCTCGAACACGAGTTGTCCCGCATAGAAGTCACCGCCGGTAGCGGGGCCGCCGGTCGACGCCGACGGCTCGAACACCTGCGCCTGCGCGAGGAGAAACACCGCGAGCACGATCACGGCGCCGACGAGGAGCGGTCGCCAGATCCGCGGCATCAGAAGCCGAACCTGACGTTCGTGAAGTACCAGAGACTCGAGGTCGCCCAGAGCAGAACGAGCGTCGAGGCGAGGGTGAGGCCCGCGGCCGGCAGGACCCAACCTGGCAGCGACCGGTCACGCACGATCAGGACCTTGGCGGCGAAGACGCCGTACACGAACGTGCCCGCGACCGAATGCACCGCGGCTCGCGTGTCCGGCGTCTGGAAGCCGAGAATCGTCACGCAGTGGAAGAACACGGGGAGCGTGAAGAGGAACGCCAGCCGTCCCGACCAGCGATGCACGAGCGCGATTGCGGGGCCGCGGTCCGGCATGAACCTGAGTCGCCCGTAGATCCGCGCGGCCGTCGTCACCTGTACGAATGCGAGCGCGACGGCCGCGGTTGCAAGCCATGCTTTGGCGGCGATCGAGGACGAGAAGACGGCGGTAACGATGTCCGTGTAGACCTCGTTGACGTCCGCGAGCGGCACGGAGCAGAGCCTACGACCTCGTGGCTCGGAGCCACAAGGTCGGGGCGGCTAGACTGCCGTTCCGAGCGCCCGTAGCTCAGGGGATAGAGCGCGCGCCTCCGGAGCGCGAGGTCGCAGGTTCGATTCCTGCCGGGCGCATCATTCCGCAACGCCGACCGCGACCTCGGCGCTTGTCTCCAGCGAGCGGAGGACTGCACTTGGCAGTCGTGCGGCGCGGCGCGATCATGTGCGCGTGCGGGAGCTTCCGAGCGGAACCGTGACCTTGCTGTTCACGGACATCGAGGGCTCCACGCGCCTGCTGCACGAGCTCGGCGAGCGCTACGCGGACGTGCTTGCGGAGCACCGTCGCGTGTTGCGCGACGCGTTCTCCCGCCACGGAGGGCACGAGGTGGACACGCAGGGCGACGCGTTCTTCGTCGCGTTCACGCGCGCGAGCGACGCGGTCGCCACGGCGGGAGACGCCCAAGCTGCGCTCGAGGACGGACCCGTGCGAGTGCGGATCGGCATCCACACAGGGGAGCCGGTCGTGACCGACGAGGGATACGTCGGCGTCGACGTCCATCGGGCGGCGCGGATCATGGGCGCCGGGCACGGCGGGCAGGTGCTGATCTCGGAGACGACAGCCGGCCTGCTCGACTCAGCAGGGGTGCGGGACCTCGGCGAGCACCGTCTCAAGGACCTGACTGCGCCGCAGCGCCTCTACCAGCTCGGCGACGAGGACTTCCCGCCCCTGAGGACGCTGTACCGGACGAACCTGCCCATCCAGCCGACGCCGCTCGTCGGCCGCGAGCGCGAGCTCGAAGAGGCTGGGAGGCTCGTACGCTCGCGCCGGCTGCTGACTCTGACGGGCCCGGGCGGGAGCGGCAAGACGCGTCTCGCGCTCCAGCTCGCGGCCGAAGCGGTCGAGCAGTTCCCCGACGGCGTCTTCTGGGTTCCGCTACAGGCGCTTCGCGACCCGGCACTCGTCGAGCCTGCGATCGAAGCGTCGATCGGTGCCGACAACGGCCTTATCGAGCACGTCGCGAACAAGCGGCTGCTCGTCCTCATCGACAACTTCGAGCAGGTCGTCGAGGCTGCCCCGGTCGTTTCGTCGCTCCTCGCCGGTACGCCAAACGCGAAGCTGCTCGTCACGAGCCGAGAGCCGCTGCACGTCGAGTCCGAACAGCGCTATCCGGTGGAGCCGCTGCCGGACCACGACGCCGAAGTCCTCTTCGCCGAGCGCGCTCAGGCGGTTTCTCGAGGGTTCGTGGCGACGGCCACGGTCGGCGAGATCTGCCGACGGCTCGACGGCCTGCCGCTCGCGATCGAGTTGGCTGCGGCACGTGTGGCGCTCCTGGACCCGGATGACCTTCTAGCGCGGCTCGACCGGCGACTGCCGCTCCTCGCCTCGCGTTCCCGCGACGCGCCGGACCGGCAGCAAACCCTGCGCGCAACGATCGAATGGAGCTACGAGCTGCTCGATCCGGATGAGCAGGAGCTCTTCCGCAGCCTCGCCGTCTTCAGAGGAAGCTTCTTGCTCGCGGCCGCCGAGGCCGTCTGCGACGCCGATCTCGACGCCCTCGAATCGCTCGTCGTCAAGAACCTCGTTCGCCGCTGGAGTACCGGTCGCCTGGGCATGCTCGACACGATCCGGGAGTACGCGGTGGAGCTGCTCGACGC
>JACCWU010000231.1 GCA_013697465.1 Actinomycetota bacterium
CCTGTGCGACATCGTGAGGGTGGACACCCTCGACGTTGAACGAGACGATCCCCGCGCGTCGATCGGCGGGTGGGCCGTACGAGGTGACCCATGGGAGCTCCGCAAGACGCCCGAGTGCATATGCCGCAAGCTCGTGCTCATAGCGCTCGATCGCGTCGAAGCCGATCTCGGTGAGGTAATCGATCGCCGCACCGAAACCGACGGCCTCCGCCATGGGTGCGGTGCCGGCCTCGAACTTGTGCGGCAGCTCGCCCCAGGTCGTGTCGTCGGCGCCGACCGCGCGGATCATGTGGCCGCCTGTGAGGAACGGCTCCATCGCCTCGAGCAGCTCGGCACGGCCCCAGAGCGCCCCCACACCGCTCGGACCGCACATCTTGTGGGCCGAGATCGCCAGGAAGTCGCAGCCGAGCGCCTGCACGTCCACTTTCATGTGCGGGGCCGACTGCGCCGCGTCCGCGACCATGATCGCTCCCTGCGTGTGGGCCCAGGCTGCGAGGCGATCGATCGGGTTGATCGTGCCGAGCGAGTTCGAGACGACTCCCGTCGCGACGACTTTCACCTGCCCCTCACGTGCGATCGCGTCCAGCTCCTCGAGCTGCAGCTCACCTTGGTCGTCGAGCGGGATCATCCGAAAGCCCGCGCCGGTCCTCTTCGCGATGTACTGCCAGGGGACGAAGTTCGAGTGATGCTCGAGCTCGCTTACGACGACGATGTCTCCGGGGCCGAGATTCCCGAGGCCCCAGGCGTAGGCGACGAGGTTGATGCCCTCGGTCGCGTTGCGCACGAAGATGATCTCGCGCGCGGAGGGCGCGTTCACGAGTCTCCGCACCTTCTCGCGCGCGAGCTCGAGCCCTTCGGTGGCTCGTTCCGCGAGCGCATAGACGCCGCGATGCACGTTGGCATATGAGGTCTCGTAGAAGAGCTCCATCGCGTCGAGCATCTGTCGGGGCTTCTGGGAGCTCGCCGCCGAGTCGAGGAACGCGAGCGGCTTGCCGTAGAACATCTGCTCGAAGATCGGGAAGTCGGCACGCAGCCGATGGGCGTCGAGGGTCGGCGTCGTGGTCACGGCCATGGTCGCATCGTACCCCCGGCCCGTTGTCACACAGCCACGCGGGGCCTTCGACGGGTAGCTTTCAGCCCAGATCCACCTTGCCGTTCGACGCCGCCCGCTCCGCAGCGAGGCGGTGCCGCTCGACGCTTCTTGCCGCGCCAACCAAGAGCTCGCTGACGCGGTCGAGCCGAACGCGCTCCGACACCTCGTGCAGGAGCTCGAGCTTCACCTCGGCGTCCAGCTCGACGCGCGCAGCCAGCGCATAGGAGAGTTGGGGCGAATCGGCTGGTGGCATCTCGACCTCGCTTCCGGTGAGCTCCCGGAGGCGCGCGAACAGCTCGAGGGCATGGTCGACCGACCCAGCTTTCGGAGGATCGTCCTCATCGCGCAGGGGAGCGGTTCGACCGGTCTGGAAGCTGCGCCCGCTCGTGAGCTCCACGAGCCTGAACCGCTCGCTTCCCTCGACGAGAATGTTCATCCGACCGTCGTCGAACCGGTTGAGGACCTCAACGACCGCCGCCCGCGTTCCCACGTCTCTGATTCCTCCGTCGTCCGAGTAGACGACCCCGAACTCTTGGTCGTTTTCCAGGCATTCGCCGATCAGATCCTGGTAGCGCTCCTCGAAGATGTGGAGCGGGAGCTGCTCCGACGGGAGGAGCACCAAGGGAAGCGGAAAGAGCCCGATGTCGGCCATGTCACGCCTGCGCGCGCGAATCCGCTCCGCGCCGCAGCGCGATGTACTCCCACGCGAAGCCCCGGCCTGTTTCCGCAGAGTGCAGACCTTCCGCTTCGGCCGCGGCGACGAGAGACGCCTTCGGATGCACGAAGACACGGAACGAACGACCCATGAGCCTCATGCCGACGTTCAGCAGGCGGAGAGTCACTCTGACGCCCACGCGTTCGCGAGGAAAGCTGAGGAGGAGAACCTGTCTCGCCAGGCCGGCGGCGACGCCAGTCAGCCGTATGCCGTCCGGTGAGCAGCACACCACCCGATTCAGAACGACGACCTCGGCCGGGTCGACGCCTTCCGTGCTCTCGAGGACGTCCTGCACGCGAAACGACGTGCGGTTCTCGAGCCCGCGCTCACGTGCGAGATCCCTCGCGTACGGCTCGTATGCCGCCACCAGCTCGATCACCTCCCCGTGCGCGGCGCCGGCCTGCAGCAGCTCCGTCTGGATCGCGCCGACGCCACCGCCGATCTCGACGACACGCGCGTGCTCGAGTCCTTCCGCGGACGCCACCACAAGCATCTTCCGTTCGAGCTCGTCGAGCCCCTTCTTGCGATAGCGCTCGAGCGTACGCCGGGCAACGCGCGGGCTGAACATCTCCTCACACGGCCCGGCACGGCAACAGATCGTCACGTCCGTGACGATAGCGTCGGCTACGAAGCCGGCGCCTGATCGAGGTCGAGCGCCGCCGAGTTGATGCAGTACCGCTTACCCGACGGCCCGGGCCCGTCGTCGAACACATGACCGAGATGCCCGCCGCAGGTTGCGCACGTGACTTCCGTCCGAGTCATCCCATGGCTCGTGTCGGTCTCGGTCACGACGCTCTCCAGGTCAGCGGGCTCGACAAAGCTCGGCCAACCCGAGCCGGAGTCGAACTTCGTGTCCGAGCGGAAGAGCTCGGTGCCGCAGCCTGCACAGCGGTAGATCCCGGGAGTGTGCTCGTCCCAGTAGGCGCCGCTGAACGCGCGCTCGGTCCCCTTCCGCCGCAAGACCTCGTATTGCTCGGGAGTGAGCCGTGACCGCCATTCCTCGTCGGTGAGCTGTAGCTTCGTCTCCATGGCTCAAGCGTACCGGCGAGAACTCACAGCACCACGAGCGAGAACGCCACGAACTGCGTGACCGCTGCTCCGATCACGAGCACGTGGAAGATCTCGTGGAAACCGAAGGTCGCGGGGAACGGATTCGGCCAGGTCGTCGCATACGTCAGCGCGCCGACGCTGTAGAGCGCACCGCCGACGATCACGAGCACTGCCGCGGCGACCCCGAGGGCGGGGAAGAGCTGCGGCGCGAGGAGGAGTCCGACCCAACCGACCGCGAGATACGCGAGAGCGACGAGCCACCTCGGCGCCTCGATCCACACGAGGTTGACGACGAGACCGAACACGGCTCCGGCCCACACGGTCGCGAGAACCACGATGCGGGCGATGCCACCGAAAGCGACGAGCCCGAAGGCGGTGTACGTCCCAGCGATGAAAACGAAGATCATCGCGTGGTCGAGCCGCCGTGCGCGAAGACGCGCTGCTGCCGATCGCCACGGGAAGCGGTGGTAGAGAGCGCTCGCGCCGAACATCGCGGCGAGCGTCAGCGCGTACACCCACACCGCGAAGCGCTCGAGATACCCGTCGGCCAGAATCATGAGGACGATTCCGCCGACGAGCGCCGCGAAGAACGCGTACTGGTGGAACACCCCACGAAGACGCGGAACGAGCTCCCGCTCCATCGACCGATTGTGCCTGATCGGCGGCGCTCTCTAAACCTGCGGGATCCGCGCCTCGAGCGCAGCGGCGAGCGCCGCGCGCACGGGCTCGAGCTCGACGCGGTCGAGCACGTCCTGGAAGAAGCCGCGAACGATCACGCGCTCGGCCTCGGCGCGGTTGAGGCCGCGCGTCATCAGGTAGAAGAGCAGCTCGCGATCGACCTGGCCGAGAGTCGCTCCATGCGTGCAGCGAACGTCGTTCGCGAGGATCTCGAGCCCGGGGATCGAGTCCGCGTGGGCGGTCTTGGAGAGGAGAAGGTTGCGGTTCTCTTGGTAGGCGTTCGTCTTCTGCGCCCCCTCCTCGACCCGGATCATGCCGCGCCAGACCGCTCGCGCTTTGTCGCGGAGCGCCCCCTTGAAGGCGAAGTCGGAGGTCGTGTTCGGAGCCATGTGCTCCTGGAAAGTGTCGTAGTCGAGATGCTGCGTCCCGTCGGCGAAGTAGGCGCCGGTCACCCGCGAGGTCGCGCCGGACCCGGCAAGGTCGTTCTGAATCCGGATCTTCCCTTTACCGGAGCCGAAGCCCGCAGCAACCCAGTCGAGCTCGGCATCGCGCTCGACCCGCGCGTGGTGCGACGCGAAGTGCCAGGTGCCGAGCGAGAGGTTCTGCACGGACACGTACTCGACCTTCGCCGCGTCCTTGACGACGATCTCGACCGCCGCGTTCGAGTAGCCCTCGAGCTCGGGAGATGCGGAGGTGTACTCCTCGATCACGCTGAAGCGGCTCTCCGGCTCGGCGACGACCAGCAGCCGCCAGAAGAGCGATCCGCCGTTGACGGAGTTCGCGATCCGCACGTAGAGAGGCTTTTCGAGTACGACGCCTCGCGGGACGTGCACGAGCAGGCCGTGCTCCCACATTGCCGCGTTGTGCGCCGCGAACTTCTCGTCCCAGCCGACGAGCGAGTAGAGGAACTCGTGATCGTCGGTGAGCCGCTCGAAGCGGATCCCCTTCGGTGCCCCTTGGATCTCGATGCCTGCCTCGCCGACCTCGGCGACACCGGCGACGTCGAGGTCGAGCAGTGACGGCGCCGAGGCGATCTCGGCCGCGCCGTTTGCCGTCCAAGCGTCAGGATCGAACCCGGCGAGGTCGGTGAACCGCCAGTGCTCGTCCTTCGTCGTGGGGAGTGGAAGCGCCCGGTAGCGCTCGACCAGCTCAGCTCTGTTCACGACGCACCTTCGGGGCATAGCGGCGATGGAGGATCACGACGTTCCCATCTGGATCCTTGACGAACCCCATGTGGCAGACGCCCGAGTCCTCTATCCCCATGACAACGCCGCCTCCCGCCCGGACCTCCTCGACGGCCGCCTCTACATCGGCCACACGAAGCGCCAGTCCGTTCTCGTTCGGAACGAAGGGCTCTCCCTGCTCTTCGGGCTTCCAGAACGAAAGCGTGAGATTCTGCGTCTCGACCTCTCCCTCCGAGAACGCGCTCTCACGCAACCCCAGAACATCCCGGTACCACGCGACCGCACGTTGGGAGTCGCGCGTGGGTACCGAGACGAAATCCACTTGCTCGACCTGCATCACTCGACGTCGAAGCGTCGGTGGAGCATGAGCAGGTTCCCGTCGGGATCGTGGAAGAACGCCATGCGGCAGACGCTCGTCTCCCGCGTCTCGCCGTCAAACTCGACTCCCTTGGCCTCGAGCTCGACCCGGGCTGCATCGACATCGGGGACGCGCAAAGCCATCCCACCCAGGCTCGGGGCGAACGGCTGGCCCTGGCTCGCCGGATTGAAGATGTCGAGCGTCATCTGCCCCGCTCGGAATTCCATGTCGTCTTCTCCCTCGCTCTCGATCTCGAGCCCGAGGATCTCGGAGTAGAAGCGCCGTGCCCGAGGGATGTCCTGGGTCAGGAAGGACACGAAGTCGACGTGCTCTACCGTCATGGCGTCGAACCATCCGCGGCGTACGGCGCATAGCGGCGATGGAGCATGAGTCGATTGCCGTCGGGATCGGAGAAGACTGCGAGGTGGCAGACCTCGGAGTCGTAGGTCTCGGTGAGGAACTCCACCCCGGCCTGCTCGAGCTCCGTCCGCGCCTCGTGCGCGTCGCCTACGCGAAGCGCGATTGGCGCAGTGTTGGGCGCGAACTCGCTACGCCCGATCTGCTCGTAGTGGACGATCGACAGCGTCAGGTTGCCCGTCTCGAACTCCGGCCAATCGGGATGCGCCTTGTCGTTGCGGCGCAGATCGAGGGTCTCCCCGTAGAACCGGAGAGAGCGTTCCTTGTCCTGCGTGATGACTGTGGCGAAGTCGGTTCGCTCGACGCGCATCATGGACGGGAGCCGTCGGGGTAGGGCTTGTAGCGGTGGTGGAGCATGAGCCCGCTGCCGTCGGGATCGCGGAGGCCGACGCGCTGCGCGTCGATCATCCGGACGAGCTGTCGCGGTACGGCGCGTAGCGCTTGTGCAATACGAGCTCGTTGCCGTCTGGATCGACGAAGTTGGCCATGTGGCAGACGCCAGTGTCGAAGGTGTCGCCGATGAACTCCACGCCTTTGGCCTCCAGCTCGTTACGTGCTGTTGCAACGTCCTCCACCTGGAAGAGCGCGATGCCGTTCTTCTGCGGCTCGAACTCGGTTCCGAATTGGGCGGGCTCCCAGATCGCGAAGCATGTTTGACCGACCCAGAATTCGTTCCAAGCGTGTTCGTCGGGCGGCAGGCCGAGCGTCTCGACGTAGAACTCCCGCGAACGTTTGGCGTCTCGCGACGGGACGCCGACCGAGTCGACCTTGGAGATCACGCTAGCCAACAGAGCCCTCCATCTGCAGCTCAGCGCGGGTGAACCCATGGTTCCCCCACGAACCCCCTCCTTCATCGCGTGCCATAGCAACGCAAAGCTGGGCCTGCGGGGGAATGAATCGCCCTTCGGCCTCGAAGCGAGCCGCTTCGATCGACGGGCAATCAGCCAACAGAGCCCTCCATCTGCAGCTGGATCAGGCGGTTCATCTCGACGGCGTACTCGAGCGGAAGCTCCTTCGTGATCGGCTCGACGAATCCCGAAACGATCATCGCGCTTGCCTCCGCCTCCGAGAGCCCGCGGCTCATCAGGTAGAAGAGCTGCTCCTCGCCGATCTTGGAGACGGTCGCCTCGTGCCCGAGCTCGACCTCGTTTTCATCCACCTGGATGTAGGGATACGTGTCGGAGCGCGACTCGTCGTCGAGGATCAGCGCGTCGCAGACGACCTTCGACTTCGAGCCGACGGCGCCCTTCGCGACCTGCAGCAATCCTCGGTAGCCCGCGCGCCCGCCGTCCTTCGAGATCGACTTCG
>JACCWU010000235.1 GCA_013697465.1 Actinomycetota bacterium
GCGTCGACGTTGCCTCGCGCGAGCGCAGAAGCCCCTTCGGGGTCATCACGACGAGCGGACGGGCCGTCGCGTCGAGTGCTTGCCGGCGCAGAAGATGGAAGAACTGGCCGGCGGTCGTGCAGTTGGCGATGCGGATGTTTTCCTGCGCGGCGAGCTGGAGGAAGCGCTCGAGTCGTGCGCTCGAATGCTCCGGCCCGTTCCCCTCGTACCCGTGCGGAAGAAGCATGGTGAGCCGTGAAGTCTGGCCCCACTTCGAGCGGCCCGAGACGATGAACTGGTCGACGACGATCTGCGCGCCGTTGATGAAGTCGCCGAACTGGGCCTCCCAGAGCACGAGCGCGTCTGGGGCCGCAACCGAGTAGCCGTACTCGAAGGCAACGGGTGCGTACTCCGAGAGGGGCGAGTTGTAGATCTCGAACGATGCACTCGCAGAGGGCAGATTCTGGAGAGGCGTGAACGTCTCTCCCGTGACGGGGTCGTGCAGCACCGCGTGCCGGTGGGAGAACGTGCCGCGCTCGGTGTCCTGACCGGAGAGGCGGATAGGGATGCCCTCGCCGAGGAGCGTTGCGAAGGCGAGCGCCTCCGCCTGGCCCCAGTCGATACCGCCCTCCCGGATCGCGTCGCGTCGCCGCTCGAGCTGCTTCAGCAGCTTCGCGTTCACCGTGAAGCCCTCGGGGACCCGCAGGAGTTGCTCGTTCAGCTCGGCGATGCGCTCAGGCGGCACCGCCGTGACGACCGCTGCGCCCGTGTCTCTGATCGGTCGTCGCTCGAGCGGCCGGTCGGGGGACGCGAACGTTGTCTTCAGCTTGTCGTGAGCGTCTCGGAGCGTGCGCAGGGTGTTCTCCAGCAGCTCGCCGGCCTGTGCCTCCGTGACCACGCCTGCGTTCACGAGCTGCGCCGCGTAGCTCTCGCGCACCGGCGGCTGCCGCTCGATCCGCTCGGTCTGAAGCGGTTGTGTGTACGCCGCCTCGTCCTGCTCGTTGTGTCCGAAACGCCTGTAGCCCACGAGATCGATCACGACGTCGTGACCGAACTCCTCCCGGTAGGCGAGCGCGAGGCGCGCGGCGCTGAGGGCCGCCTCGGGGTCGTCGGCGTTCACGTGGACGATCGGAACGTCGAAGCCCTTCGCCAGGTCGCTCGAGTATCGAGTCGAGCGCCCCTCTGCGGGGTCGGTCGTGAATCCGACCTGATTGTTGACGATCACGTGCAGCGTGCCACCGGTCGAGTAGCCGTCGAGCGAATGCAGGTTGAACGTCTCCGCGACCACGCCCTGTCCGGGGAACGCCGCATCGCCGTGAATCAGGATCGGGAGAGCGACCGTGGGGTCGTGGAGCCCGGCCGTGCGCGAGCGGTCCGTCTGCTCCGCCCGAGCGCGCCCTACCACGACCGGGTCGACCGCTTCGAGATGGCTCGGGTTCGGCGCGAGAGTGACCTGGATCTCCCCCGCCTTCGTGTGTCGCGACTCGGACGCGGCCAGGTGGTACTTCACGTCGCCGGTTCCACCCTCGGGGTCGGAGATGAGCGCATCCGCGACTCTCTCCCCCTCGAACTCGCGCAGGATGGACGCATAGTCGCGTCCGACCGTGTGCGCAAGGACGTTCAGCCGTCCGCGATGCGCGATTCCGATCACGACCTCGTGCGCGCCGGCCGCCGCTCCGAGCTCGATCGCCTCGTCGAGCATCGGCACGAGCGTGTCGAGACCCTCGATCGAAAATTGCTTCTGACCGAGGAACGCGCGGCGAAGATATGTCTCGAACGCTTCCACCTGGGCAAGACGATCCAGGAGCCGCAGGCGCTCCTCGGGCGCGAGCGGGTTGCGAAATCGGCTCGTCTCGATTGCCTGCCGCAGCCAGACGCGCTCCGCGTGATCGGAGATGTGCTCGATCTCGTAGGCGATCGTTCCGGTGTACACCTCGCGGAGCCGAGGCAGCGCCTCGAGCAACGTCTCGCCGGGGACGTAGAGCCGGAGCAGCTTGGCGGGGATTCGAGCCTGCAGCTCCGGGGTCAGAGGCGGTCGCAGGCGCGACTCGTCGAGCGCGGGGTCGCCCATCGGCTCGGAACCGAGCGGATCGAGGCGGGCGTTCAGGTGACCGTGGGTGCGGTACGCCTTGACGAGCGCCATCGCCGCCGCGACGCCCCCGAGCAGCTCGTCGTCGACGACCGGGGGAACTCGAGCCTCTTCTGCAAGCTCCTCACCGGCTGCCGCGGTGGAGTCGGGAGACTCCGGCTCGAGTCGCTCGTCAAGCGGGGCTTGTGACGGCTCCTGCTCCGTCGGTGCAGCAGGCGTGGAGAACGCCGCGGCAGTACCGCCGTTTCCGTCGTGATCGGCGCGCTTCTCGACCAGCCGGGCAAGCCCGGGAAGAGCCGCGATGACCGATTCGTCACCGTGCTCGAAGAGCTCGCGCCAAGCGGGATCGACCGCCTCAGGGTTCTCGAGGTACTCCTCGAGGAGCAGGCCCACGTAACCGGCGTTCAGATCGGACTGCCCGGGTGAGGAAGCGGAAAGCGAAGCCACCCTTCCTTTGTACCAGCGGCGGAGTTCAGATCCTCTTAGAAGAGCGGGTTGTCGGTCGCGATCGCGACCGTCATCCCGACGAAGAACGCGAATGTCGAAAGACCGACGGCCCAGGCCGCCAGTGTTCGGTGCGTTTCGGTCATGCGAGCTGCGACGAGGGCGACGAGGATCGCGACAGGGGCGAGGAGCCCCGGAGTGCGCGCGACAGCGACGCCCGAGAGCGCGAGCGAGAAAGCGCTGAGGAAGCCGGCGATCGTGTCCACGCGCCGGTCCTGCGGCACTGCGTTCACACGGCACCCCCGGCGCTGAAGGTGTTCGATCGCGAGCGCATCGGTGGCCGCGGGTGGGCTGGCCTGGGGCGTTTCGACACGGAACGACGACCTCGCTTCCAGTCGTTCCAACCGCACGGAGTCAGCGGGCGCAGACCCTCGCCGTCATCCGGCGGGACTCCTCCGTCTGAAACGGGCTCGGCTCGAATGGCCCACCAGACGACGAGCGCGAGGTACACGACCGGGATCTTCAGGACGAGCAGCATGAAGATGCCTTCCCAGGCGGAATCCACGAGAGAAGTCTACGCCAACCGCCGTCGGCGCCCGTTCGACACGGCGACATCGGACAGGTCCTAACACCACGCTCACATCGGAACCGCTAGGGTGCCCGGACTTCGCGCCGCCCACTCCGTCGACCCAGCCCCGCCGGAACCCGAAGCCCCACGTGAGACACATCTTTCGCCTTGTCTTCCCCGTGTCCGCGGTTGCCGTGGTGCTCGGTCTGGCAGCGCTCGCCGGCGCGACGGCACCCTCCGCCAAGGCTGCCGAGAGAATGTGGGTCGGGTTCCACGACGACCCGAGCTACCGGTGGGTTCCGGATCGGCTCACGCGCATCGCGCGCTCCGCCCGAGACGGCTCCTCGATCGTGCGCCTCCTCGTGCAGTGGAACCTCGCGGCGCCTCAGCGGCCGGCCGCCGCAACCGACCCGTTCGACGCGGCGTACCGCCTCGACGACATCGACGAGGCGCTCCGCTCGGCACAGGAGATGGATCAGGAGGTCATGCTCACGATCTCGGGGACGCCACGCTGGGCCAACGGCGGACAGACCCCGAATCGCATGCCTGCGAACCTCGGTGACTTCACGGCGTTCGCGCGTGCAATCTCGGCGCGCTACTCAGGTCGGTTCGAAGGCTTTCCCTACGTGCGCTTCTGGTCGGTCTGGAACGAGCCGAACCTCCAGCTCTTCCTCGCGCCGCAGTTCAACGCCGGTGGGCGGTCGGTCGCGCCCGCGAACTACGCGAAGCTGTACGCCGCCGCGTACAGCGGCATCAAGGCGGGCAACCCGAGCGCGCGGATCGCGATCGGCGAGACTTCCGCGCGAGGGAGCGACAAGCCGAGCGGAGCTCGTCCGACGCACACGCCAGGGAAGTTCGCCGAGCTGGTCGCCAGGGCGAACCCGCGCTTGAAGTTCGACGCCTGGGCACACCACCCGTACCCGTCGGTGCCGAGCCTTCGCCCGGGTCAGCTCGTGAAGTGGCCGAACGTGTCGCTGGCCTCACTCCCGCGGTTCGTGCAAAGTCTCAACACGTGGTTCAGGCGGAAGTCCACGAAGATCTGGGTCACGGAGTACGGTCACCAGACCCGGCCAGAGGACTCTCTCGGCGTGCCGTATGCGACACAGGCCGCTTACATCCAAGAGGCCATCAGGATCGCCCGCAACTACCCGTTCGTGGACATGTTCATCTGGTTCGTCTACCAGGACGACCAAGGACAGCCGTGGGAGTCCGGCCTCTACACCCAGGCGGGCGCGGCCAAGGGCAGCTCGCCCGCCAGGTTCGCTGCGGCTGCGCGGCCTGTCGATGCGCGGAACGCCTTGTACTCCTTCCGCGGAGGCACGACAACGCCGCTCGTGCGGCTCTACACACGGCGCTACTGCGTGGGTGACACGACCGGAACACCCATCGGCATGACCTGGCGCGTCTTCCGGCGAGGCCGGCTGATCGCGGTCGGGCAGCAAAGCTCACCTCTCCTCCGCGACTGCACGATCACCGCTCGACTGCAACGCTTCACCGTCGTCAAGGGTCAGACCTACACGGCCACGTTCGCGCTGAACGACATCAACGGCACAGTGGTCAGCCGCAAGTTGACCATCCGCGGCACGTAGCTCTTCGAGGGTCGAGCCTGACCCCGGCTATTCCCAGACGAGCACCTGCATGCCCTCCCACCACTGAGGGGCGCCGCGGTCTTTTCCCTCGATCGTGAGGATCCGGCGCGCTCGCGGCTGCGCGGCTGTGTAGTCGTCCATCGCGCGCTCGACCTGCTCCCAATCGGTGTCGTCGACGATCAAGAGCGCGCCGGGCATGAGCCACGGCTCCGCGATCCGGAGTCCCTCGAGCTGGGCCTCGTAGGTGTGCAGGGCGTCGTAGTACCAGACGCCGACAGGAACTCCCTCGAGCGCTCCGCCGCTTACGAGCTCGAAGACGTCGCCGACGAGGATCTCCGGCCGCGGGACCCCGAAGTGGGCGATATTCGCCTCCAGTCTCTCGAGGCTGGCGTCGCGAAACCCGAAGTCGTCGATTCCCACGAACCGTCGCTCTTCGTTGCCGAGCATGGCCGCGATCAAGCTCGCGCCGTGGAAGACGCCGACCTCGACGTAGACCTCATCGCGCCCGAGACAGGACGCGGCGAGGTTCAGGAGCGCGAGGTTGTTCTCACGCGCGAGGTTCTCGACGTGCTCGACGACCGGCGCGAAGCGGCGGTCCCGGGGATGCTCGGAGCGCGGGAAGTCCTCGAACAGCCCCGGAAGCTCCTCGAGCAAGCGCTCGGCGTTCAGAGGTGGCTCGTCACGCCGGCGAGATCCGGCTCGTCCGAGGGCGGCTCCGACCAGGAGTACGCGTACTTGCCGTCGTCGAGGTCGTGCGCAAGCGTCGAGAGCTTGAGCGGCCGAAAAGTGTCGCACATGACCGCGAGCTCCGTCGTCTCCGCGACCCCCAGCGACTTCTCCGCGAGGCCGGGATGCGGACCGTGCGGCAGACCGGAGGGATGCAGCGTGATCGACCCGACGGAGATGCCTTTGCGCGAGCCGAAGTTTCCGGAGACGTAATAGATCATCTCCTCGGACTGCAGGTTCGAGTGGTGGTACGGAATCGGCACCGCGTCGGGGTCGAAGTCGAGCTTGCGCGGGCAGAAGGAACAGATCACGAAGTTCGGGCCCTGGAAGGTCTGGTGCGAGGGCGGCGGTTGGTGGATGCGCCCGGTGATCGGCTCGAAGTCGTGGATCGAGAACGTCCACGGGTACAGGTAGCCGTCCCAACCAACGACGTCGAAGGGGTGATAGTCGAGCACGTACTCCTGAATCCCGCCTCGAACCCGCACCTTCACCAGGAAGTCACCCTGATCGCGATGCGTCGAGAGCTCGGTCGGCGGGTGGATGTCGCGGTGGTAGTACGGCGCGCCCTCGAGGATCTGCCCGTACTGGTTGCGGTAGCGCCGTGGGATCTCGATCAGACCGGGCGTCTCGAACACGAGGTGGCGCTGTGGACCCTTCGGCACGAAGCGGTACGTCGTCCCGCGGGGGATGACGACATAGTCGCCTTCGCGATACGGAACGTCACCGAAGGTCGTCTCGAGCGTGCCGCTCCCTTCGTGAACGAAGACGACCTCGTCGCCCTCGCCGTTGCGGAAGAAGTAGTCCATCGAGGAGTCCGGGCGACACAGGGAGATCTCGACGTCGGCGTTCCACATGAGCGTGCGCCGGCCCGAGATCTCGTCGCCCTCCGGCGAAACATCAGCCGTGCTCATGAGCCGGTGGGCGTGCGTGTCGGGAATCCACTCCTCGCGCTCGATCGGGGTGAACGCACCAAGCTCCTTGACGCGGCAGGGTGAGAACAGGTGGTACAGGATCGACTCGTTTCCCGTGAACCCCTCGAGCCCCATCACCTCTTCGGTGAGCAGCCTCCCGTTCTCGCGGAACACGATGTGGCGTTTGCGCGGCACGTCGCCGCGGCGTTGGTAGAAGGGCATGGCCGTCCCTTTCGCTTCGGTTCGGATCAGTTCTAGCGCAACCCGAGAGTACGCCAGACTGCGCAGCAGGCGGCGCGCTGTGAGTCCACGCCGCCTGCGCTCCGCGCTTACGAGCTACGCCGTTGGCACCGCTGCCGACTCGTCGTTCTGCCAGAGGCCGAAGTCGTTGCCCTCGACGTCCTTGCAGACCGCGAACCAGCCCATCCCGGGGACAGGCATGGACTCGCCCGCCTCGCCGCCGAGCTCCTTCACTCGCGCGGCGCCGGCGTTGATGTCGTCGACGTCGAAGTACACCCGCATCCCGTCCGCGTTTCCTTCCGGATTGTTGTAGATCGCCCCGCCCGTTTTGTCGGTGAACCGGGTCATGTGGTATTCGACTGGCCCGGGGTAGCTCTCGAACTGCCACCCGAAGAGCCCGCTCCAGAACTCGCGGGACTTCGAGGTGTCGCCTGCCGGAATCTCGATGTGTACAGGCTTTCCTGCCATAGATCCTCCTCGTTTGCGCTGCGCAACTGGCTGCTGCGCTCTGTCATCCACTACGACGAACGAGGTCGTCGATTGTCGACCCTGGCTCTGTCAGTAGTTCAGCGAGGCTACCAGCCCCCCGAGCTCGTCTTGGTCCCAGCCGTTCACGAAGTCCGCGTGAGCCGCGAACTTGCCGGACGCCGGCCTGGCGCTCTTCGGCACCGGCGGGTAGAGCAGGACGACGATCAACGTCGGAACGGCTACGGGATGCGTGGTCGGACACCTGCCGCCGGACGTGTAGGCCATGTGTCGCTTGTGGTCGGGGCTGTCCGAGCTCCTTCCGTTCCAGCAGCCGGGGAACTGCACCCGGAGCTCGAGCGCCTCGTCCTCGGTGCATGCCTGCACGGCCGCAGAACGGCGGCTGCCTCCGATACCGCCGCAGCTCCAGGACGCGACGTCCTTGCGCTGTGCGCGGCGTGCGGTCGGATTGCCAGCCACCATCTTCAGATCGGCTGGGAAGGGCGAGAGTCGCTGCGCCGTGAGCTTGACGTAGTAGACGACGCCCACCATCGGCAGCATCGGCTCGGTGCCGATGTACAGCGTCGGGACCCAGTACGTCGACGAGTCCGTGTTCAGCTCGCAGGTGGTCGATCCTCGCCGGAGCGACGCGGGTGTCGAGGAGGCGTCCACCGCCCGGTTCCCGATGTAGGTGTGGTTGTGAGAGCGCCCCGGCTGGCCGGGATACACGATCGGGTCGTCGTTGTTGCGGTGGCTGAAGCCGCAAGCGAGGTTGAAGTACGCGCCGCCGGGGAAGGTCGATGCGAAGCGAGCGGTTCTCGAAGCGGCCGACTCACCAACCACGGAGGCCAGTAGTACGCCTCCGATCGCCACCAGAACGGCACCGCGAAGGACGAGATGGTGGCGGCGAAGTCGAGCGAACGCCGCATCGGACAATCCGTCCAGATGTGGCCTTGGAACGCTCACACGACGTCCATTGGATGGAGCCAGCCGGGCTCGAACCGGCGACCTCTTGCGTGCCACGCAAGCGCTCTCCCAGCTGAGCTATGGCCCCACGAGAGCCTCCAGTCTAGCCTCGAACGCGAAGTCCTCCGCCCAATTGACGCCGATGCGCTGGTTGTTTCGACTCGGGTGGATGCGCAACTGGACATGTGACCGGCCGTCAAAGCGCTCCATCGGCAGGAAATAGCATTTACCGAGCGGTTCGCAGAAGGCAGCAATCGCGTCGACTTCGATCGTCGTGTACGAACGCTTGAGCATCCCGTCGCGACTCCGGCGACACGAGTAACAGCGCACGACGACCACCTCACCGACGAGAGCGCCCCACTTGCATTGCACGCGAAGGAGGTTGGGTCGCAGGTCGAAAATCAGGTCGTAGCGTTCACTATCAGACAACGGCTTACAGACGCCGATCCCCAGCTTGATAGCGGCATGAACGATCGCGGACTCGGCGATCGCGCCCTTCTGATCGGTGGTCAGCACAGACACAAGGATAGTTTTCCCATCGGACAACAGAGAGCGACGGGTTCCACCGAGTTACCCTGTCGATGTGGGAAGAAGCGCAAAGCGCAAGCGCGAACGACGGCAACTGCGCCGCCAGGCGGCGCGTGCCGCAACGTTTCTCCGCGAGCTGTTCTCGACTACGCCTCCGCCCGATCCGGCCGAAGAACCGCCCGGCTATGTAGGCGGACTCGGAGTTCGCGAGCCACGGCGGCCGCTGCGCCCGAGCTCGAGCGGCGCGGTCGCGCTCGAGATCCCGCCCGAGGAGACCCGCGACCTGTGGTTAGTCGGCGAGGAAGACCGCGACTAGCCCACTAGCCGGCGACTGCCTCGACCTCGACCGACGGGACGTCGCTCCAGAGATCCTCGAGACGATAGAAGCCGCGCGTCTCCGGAGTGAAGAGGTGGAGGACGATGTCGAGGTAGTCGGCGACGATCCAGGTCGCGTCTGCGACCCCGGCGGTAGAGCGAGGACTCAGCCCGTTTTCCTGCTTGAGGCGGCCGGCGACCTCGTCGTAGATCGCCTTGGTCTGCCGCGCGTTGCGGCCGGTGGCGATGACGAAGAAGTCGGTGAAGTCGGCGACCCCGCGCATGTCGAGAATCGTGACGTCGGTCGCCAGCTTCTCCCGGCAGAGAGCGGCGGTGTGGCGTGCTTGTTCGAGCGAGGTCAGGAGGCTGCGCGTCCTCTCTTCGTCCGAACCGGCATCACGCGGAGTGTAGCCCGGAGCGCCCGAGCTCAATCGCGATAGAGATGCGAGCGATCGATTGCTGCGGCGACTCCGGAAGGAACGAGACCGTCGATCGGCTCGCCTCGCGCGACCCGCGCGCGAATCTCGGTCGAGGAAACCGGGTTCGGCTCCATCTCGAAGAACGATATGCGGTCGGGCGCGGGGAGACGAGCGCGCACCTCGCGCAGCTCGGCCTCGGGGACGCCCGGCCGCAGCGCGACGCCCAGGCGAACGATCTCGAGCACGCGCTGCGGATCCTTCCAATGCTCGAAGGCCGCGAGCTCGTCGCCTCCCATGAGGAAGACCGCATCCTCCGGCTCGTGCTCCTCGAGGGAGTCGACCGTGCGGGCGTGCGGGTCCAACGCGACCTCGGCGCCGGGAACGCCCGCGAACGCGATCCGGGCGAGCTCGAGCCGCGTCTCGGCCGGCGCCGTCGTCCTCTTGTGACCGGGATCGGCGGCGACGAGCACGAGCAGTCGCGCGAGTCCGAGCTGTTCGACGGCGGCCCGCGCGAGCGCGACGTGCCCCACGTGCGGCGGGTCGAACGCGCCACCCAAGATCCCTAGCTTCATTCGTCCCACTCGAGCGTCTCGCCCGCAACTTCGACCTCCGCTCCGGGCCGGATTCCGACCTGGCGAAGCGCTTCCTCGAGCTCGGCAGCCGGGGGCGGCTTTCCTGTCACACGATAGCCGCGATCCGTCCGCAGGATCCGGAACGCGGGGCCGCGTCTCGACCTCGGCCGGTACTCGAGGAATTCCGGCAGCGAGAGCTCGTCGCCGGCCGTCGGTGCCACCGAACAGAGCTCGAAAAGAGCTCGCTTCAATTCCTCGATCCCTTCCCCCGTCGCCGCCGAGGTCGCAATGACTCGCACGACACGCTCGTCCGCGAGCGCGAACGAGGGCGGCGACTCGAGCAGGTCGACTTTGTTGAGAACGACGACCTGCGGACGTGCGTCGAGCCCGGCGCCGTAGGCCGCGAGCTCGCGGTCGATGGCGCGGAAGCGCTCCTCGAGATCCCCCTCCGACGCGTCGATCACGTGCAGGAGGAGTCGCGCGCGCTCGAGATGCGCGAGGAACTCGTGACCGAGGCCGGCTCCATCCGCGGCTCCCTCGATCAAGCCGGGCACGTCGGCGACGGTGAGTTGACGCGCGTCCGGACCCTCGACCGTTCCGAGTACGGGCTCGATCGTCGTGAAGGGGTAGTCGGCGACCTTGGGCTTCGCGTTGGAGATGCGGCGCAAGAGCGAGGATTTACCCGCGTTGGGAAGACCCGCGAGCGCAGCGTCGACGACGAGCTTGAGCCGCAAGGTGAGTTCAGCTTCCTCGCCTGGTAGACCGGTCTCGGCGAACCGAGGCGTCTGACGCGTCGGCGTTGCGAACCGCGCGTTGCCGCGTCCGCCACTGCCGCCGCGAGCGACGACGAGCCGCGCAACGGGCGACGTCACGTCCGCTACCAGCCGGCCTTCCTCGTCGAGTAACTGGGTTCCAACCGGGACGCGGAGCTCCGCGTCCTCGCCGTCCGCGCCGTGCTTTCGGCTCCCCCGGCCGTTTCCCCCGCGACCTGCACGGAGCCGCTTGACACGACGGAGCGGAGAGAGGTCGCGCAAGGTCGGGTCGGCCACGATGACGACGTCACCGCCACGGCCTCCGTCGCCGCCGTCGGGGCCGCCCTTGGGGACGAACTTCTCGCGGCGGAAGCTCAGGCCGCCGTCGCCGCCGCGGCCCGCTTCGGCGTGAATCTGCGCTCGGTCGTGGAACATGGCCTCCGACGCCCTGGGCGGCGGAGGTTAGGCGCTCACTCCGCCGCGGCTGCGACGGAGATGGTGCGCTTCTCGCCGCTTCGCTTGAACTCCACCGTGCCCGCGTGGAGCGCGAAGATCGTGTCGTCGCGTCCGAGCCCCGTACCCGGGCCGGGACGGAACTTCGTGCCCCTTTGGCGGACGATGATCATCCCGGCTTTCACCGGCTGGCCCGCGAAGACCTTGACGCCGAGTCGCTTCGACTGGGAGTCGCGCCCGTTCCGAGATGAACCGAGGCCTTTCTTGTGCGCCATCTACGACTCCTCCTTGGCAGCTATCGCCGACTCGATCGCGGCGAGCGCACCCTTGCGCTTCCCGTGCGCCTGCTCGTACTCGAGAGCGGCAGCGAGCATCGGCGCGTTCCATTCCGGTGCCGCCTCCTTGATCTGAACCACCGTCAGCTCCTCGTAGCCCGACGGCATCCCCTTCGACCGCTCGTCATTCTCGTCCTGCTGTGTCGCCGCGGGCTCCTCCGCCACGGTCGGCTTCTTCGGCTCCTGGCGCTTCTTGCCGCCGATCGACTCGATCTGGATCTGCGTCAGCGAAGCGCGAAAGCCTGTGCGCCGACGGTAGCCGGTGCGCTTCTTGTACTTCCCGATGCGGATCTTCGGTCCCTTCACCTGGCCGAGCACGCGAGCGACCACATCCACGTTCGGTGCAAGCTCGGGCTCGCCGTCGCCGCCGACGAGCAGGACGGCGGGCGAGAACGTCATACCGTCGTCCTCGGCGAGCCGGTCGACGAGCAGCCGCTCGCCCTCGCGAACGCGGTACTGCTTGCCGGCAACCCTGATGATGGCGTAGGTCACGTCGCTCTCCGCTCGAAAGAATCGCGGGCGGCAGCCCGCGAACCGCAGCATGATAGCGAACTCAGCAGCGGTCGAAAGGGGTCAGACTCGCGGTGCTTGACCCCTGGGAGCGCGCGTCCGTGAGTCGAAGTCTTCGATCCATTCCGACATCGGCACATATGCCTCTGCGGGTGCCTCTGCAGTTGCATCTGGCAGCTTCTCTGCAGGTGCCGCCGTCTCCGCAGGCTCGTCCGACGCTTCTCCCTGGAGATCTTCGAGCAATGCCGCGGAGCCGTCGGAATCGGAAGCCAGCGGCTGCTCGCCGTTTGCGGTCGGCTTGCGCCGCCTGCGTCCGCCACGCGTTCCACGACGCGTCCTCTTCTTCTTCGGCTGCCCGTCAGTGGTCGCATCGACCTCCGTCGCGTCGCCTTCGCCTTCGCGCTCGTGCTCGGTCTCGGGCGCCTGCTCGAGCTCGGCCGCCGGTGCTGGCTCGATGCCGAGATCGGCCGGCGGCAGATGAATGGTCGGAGTCGGCGTGCCTCCGTCGACGTCCGGGTCCGGCGCGACTACCGAGGCGGTCGGCGTCTTCTTGCGGCTCTTTCCACCGCGTGTGCCTCGTCTCGTTCGCTTCTTCTTCGGAGCGTCAGGAGCGACGTCGTCCTCGTCGATTGGAATGACCGTCTCCTCCGCGGCGAGCTCTGCGGCTTCTTCGTCCGGTTCGTCGTCCGCAACCTCCAGCTCTCGATCGTCCGGAGCTGCAGCTGCCGTCTTCTTTCGGCTTGGCGCGCGCGTGGGCTTCTCGGCTTCGGCCTCGAAGGTGATGCGCGCTCCGGGCTTCGCCGAATCCGCCAACGTCACGAAGGCCACGCCGTCGAGGACGTGACCCACGGTGACCTTGACCTTCTTCCCCACGAGCTTCGCCGCGCCCGCGACGACGATGTCGTAGCCGTCGAGCTTGCCCACGCCCGCGGCGACGTCGTGCAGACCAACCTCGACGAGCTTCAGCTCGACCGTCTGGCCCTCCTCGACGGGCGCGGACGGGCGGATCGCGTCGAGCTTGCCCTGCTCGAGCACTTCGAGGTGATCGAGGTGGATGTGGCCGTTTTCGGCGGGTACGAGGAAGAACCGCCGGCGCGCAGCCGCTTCGATCGCGGCGAGCCGACTTCCTCCAGCTCCAGCGAGCAAGCTGAGAATGCGAGGGTGCACGGCGACGCGGAAGGCCTGGGCCCGCGAGCCGGGCGCGAGCTCCCGCAGCTTGCGCTCGACCTCGATCGCCACGGTCTCGTCGGACACGACGAACCCGTCCCCTGCGCACACCGGGCACTTGCGGGTGAGGATCTCGCGCGGCCCGTCCGTGACGTTCTGACGCGTCATCTCCACGAGCCCGAGGGGTGAGATCTCGACGACGTAGGTCTTCGTGCGATCGCGTTCGAGCTCTGTCCGCAGCGCCTCCTCGACGGTCTCGCGGTTTTTCGGATTGGACATGTCGATGAAGTCGATGACGATGATCCCGCCGATGTCGCGCAGCCGGAGCTGGTGCACGACCTCTTTCACGGCCTCGAGGTTGTTCTTGACGATCGTGTCCTCCAGCCGGCCTCCAGCAGCCTTGCCGCGGGAGCCGACGAAGCGGCCCGTGTTGACGTCGATGACGGTGAAGGCCTCCGCGTAGTCGAACACGAGGTAGCCGCCGGACGGAAGACTTACCCTGCGCTCGAGTGTCGAGCGAATCTCCGCCTCGACGCCGGAGGACTCGAAGAGCGGCGCCTTGTCGCGGTAGCGGTGAACGCGCTCGATCATGTGCGGCGAGGTCTTCTTCAGGTAGCTGACGATTCGCCGATACGTACGGTCGTCGTCGATCTGGGCGCCGAGGAAGTCGCCCGCGAAGAGGTCCCGGACGATTCGGAGCGGGAGCTCTGCCTCTTCGTAGACGAGGCTCGGAGCGGTCGCACCCTTCCCGTTCGTCTGGATCGTCTTCCAGAGCCGCTGGAGGAAGACGAGATCGCGTTCGACGTCCTCGGCCGAGGCGCCTTCGGCGGCGGTGCGAACGATGATGCCGCCTTCCTTCGCGTCGAGCGCCTTCACGATCTCCTTCAACCGGTTCCGCTCCGGGTCGTCGAGCCGCCGCGAGACCCCGTATCCCTCGCCGTTCGGGACGTAGACGAGGAAGCGCCCGGGGAGCGAGATCTCCGTCGTCAGCCGCGCGCCCTTCGATTTCATCGGGTCCTTCACCGCTTGCACGAGCACCGTCTCGCCGCGGCGGATCAAATCCTGGATCTTCTTCGCGCCCTTCCGGCCCTCGAGCTCGGGGCCCACGATCTCGTCGACGTACAGGAAACCGTTCTTCTCGAGGCCGATCTCCACGAACGCCGCTTCCATGCCCGGAAGCACGTTGTCGACGACGCCGAGATAGATGTTCCCGGCGATCGAGCGCCGCTCGGGGCGCTCGAGGTACACCTCGGCGACGCGGTCGTCCTCGAGGATCGCGACGCGCTGCTCACCGACGTCGACGGAGATGAGCAGCTCGCGCTTGGCCGCGGGAAGCGGCGCTCTGCGGGTCGCGGTCCTGCGTCGCGTGCCCGCTCCGGGCTTCTTTCCTCGCGTCTCTGTCGAGCGGCGTTCTTGCTTCCGCTCCGGTCTCCCGCGGGCGGGCTCCTTCGCTGCCTTCTCGGCCACGGTCGAACCCTCGAGCGAAGGCTCCACTGCCCCCTCGGGACGGGCTTTCTTCTTCCCTCTTCCGCCGCGACTCCCGCGGCGGCGGCGTCTCTTCGCCGGATCCGTCGCCTCTTCGGGCGCCGGCACCTCCGGCTGGACCTCAGGCGGCCCGGGTGCCTCCAGTGCTGCAACCGTCTCCGGCGCAGCCTCTTCGTCCTTCTTTCCAAAGCGAAACCAGCGTCGTGCTGCCAAGGTTCATGTCTCCTCGTGTGGTCGCGCGCGTCAAAGGAGACGCCTCAGGCGTCCCCCGCTTCGCGCTGCGAATGTCGAAAACTACGGCCATAGGACCTGCCCGAAGCGTACCAGTCGCCCTCGTCGGCGCTCGGAGCGCGGTGTTCGGCCGGGCGAACGCGACGGGAGTGAACTCGACCGGACCCGTCAGGCGGCAGCCGGTCGGAGACGCGAGCGCCGCGCTCGAACCGCCCGTAGACGCTGCGAGAGTCGCGCCCACGCCCAGGGCTCGACCTCCCCGTAGCGCGTCGCGGTCTGCCCCCGTGTCGCCTCGAGGTACTCGAACCACGCGTCGGCTTCCTCGAGTTGAAGGAGCTCCTCGGCCAGCTCCGTGTTCGGCATCTCTCCTCCCATGGCTCGCTCCCGCGCTGGATCCTAGGTCCGGCCTCGGACGACACCCGGCGTGGGGGAAACCATGCTTCGGGGGGGGG
>JACCWU010000241.1 GCA_013697465.1 Actinomycetota bacterium
GGGGCGGCCGGTTTGCCAACCGCAACTGCCGAGGTAGCCGTTGTGGACGTCAACGGCGTACCGCACTCGCCGCAGAACTTCTGGCCGGGCGGGTTTTCCGCTCCGCACGACGGGCACCCGGCTTGAAGCGCCGAGCCGCATTCGCCGCAGAACTTCTGGCCGGGAGCATTCTCGTGGCCGCAGCTAGGGCAGGTCACGCGGGCACCCCTATGCCGCTGTCTGCCTTCTCGGCCCGTTCGAGCCAAGGTACGGCGCCGAGCCGCTCGAAGATGTCCCGCGCCTCTGCGAGGAGCGCTTCTCCCTCGCCGCCGCGACCCTCCCGCGCGAGCCACTCGGAGTGCTCCAGCAGGACGACCGCCAGGTAGTGAGGAGTCGCGATCTCGCGGTACAGGCCAGCCGCGCCCCTGAAGAGCCGGTGCGCATCCTCGGCGTCCCCGTTTCGAGCTGCTAGCTGGGCGCGGAAGCGCGCCGAGTGCGCTCGCAGGAAGTGCGACCCGCTGCCCGTTGGGAGGGCATCGACCACGGCAACGAGCTCGGCCAGCTTCTCCATGTCGCCAAGCGCCAGCGCCGCCTCGGCTGCGGTGCCATCCAGCTCCTTGAGGTACTCCTGCGTGAATCCCAGGCTCGCCCGGGCGGCGAGAGCGGTCTCGGCGATTCGGAGGGCCTCGCTGGGGTCGCCCTCGGCAAGCAGCAACCTGGCCTTGCCGCATGCGTAAAGCGCCCGTTCCTGCACATCGGCCGATGCTTCGAGCTCTTCGAACACCTCCACCAACCGGGCGGCCTCGCGCAGGTTGCCTCGATGCACGCTTAGCAAGACTCCGATCGAGGCGACTCCACCGAGGGCCTGTCGCGCCTCCCTCCAGTGCTCTTCGGGGAGCTGGTCGATCATCTCCTGTGCCTCGTTCCACTCCCCGAACGCGTAGACGGGATACAACTGATTCAGGAAGGACCACTCCCAGTAGCGGTTTCCAATTCGACGCGCCTGGATGAGTCCGTCGCGGACCTGCTCGATCGCCTCGTCGTACCGGTCTACCTGTGCGAGCGTATCGGCGAGGTTGTATGAAGTCCGAAGAGCAGCAGATGGCTTGTCGTGCTCGAGAGCCGTCTCCAGGGCGAAGCGCATCAACGCGAGACCCTCTTGCTTACGACCGTGCGAGGTCAGCAGCATCGCCTTCGTCGTCAAGGCCTGGGAGAGCACCTCCGGGAGCGAGAGAGCCTCTGCGATGCCAAGCGCGGTCTCGATCCGCTGGGCCGCGAGCTCCTGCTGGCCCGCGAAGAACATGAAGCGACCCAGTTGCGCCGCAAGTGCCGCCAGATCGTCATCTGGCTCTTCCTGGGAGAGGAGTCCGAACGAGCGGTCCATGATCTCGAGGCCTTCCTCGAGGCGTCCGCGGTCCCACATCACCTCAGCCAGCCGCGCCGAAACACGCGCTGCGGGATGCGTTGCGCCTGCGCCCTCGAAGAGTGCGATCGCCTGCTCATAGTGCGCCGCCGCCTCGCCGGAGCGCGCACCCGCTCGCGCCATCAGGCCAGCGCGCTCGTGCAGCTCTGCCTGCTCATTGGGATCGTCGGACAGCTCGATCGCACGTTCGTAGGCATGCTGGGCCTCTTGGTTGGCTGCCAGCGACGCCGCCCTCTCGGCTGCTCGGACGAGCGTCTCCCGCGCGCGTGTGCGGATCTCCTCGGCGTCGGCATCGTCCGGCGCCGCCCGGTACGCGTCCACGTAGTGGGCGGCCAGGACCTCGACGATTTCGTCTTCGTCGCCGAGTGAGCGGAGGTACTCGGCGGCCGCGAGGTGCAGCGCCTTCCGCTCCCTACGAGAAAGCGTGTCATAGGCAACCTTCTTGACCAGATCCTGGAGGAATCCGTACTGGCCCCGCTCGGGCGAGAGCGGGTCGGCTGTCAGAGACACGATCTCCTTGCGAACGAGCGATCCGAGGATCGACTCGAGCTCGGACTCGTTCAAACCCGAGACCGTGGAGAGTCCGCGAAGAGTGAACGTACGCCCGAGCACGGAAGCCTGTTGGACTATGCGGCGTTCGTCCGGGGTCAAGCCGTCGAGTCGGGCGGCAATGAGCGCCTGAAGGGTCTCTGGCACCTCGAGCGTCTCGATCTCGCCGGCCAACCGGTACGCGTTGCCCTCGCGGACGAGGACGCCGCGATCGAGGAGCATGCGGACCGTCTCGACCGCATAGAACGGAACTCCTTCGGCCTGCTTCAGAATGCGCTCGCGGAGCTCCTCCGGAAGCCCGGGGACAGGACCGGTTAGGAGCACCTCCATCGCGTCGGTCGAGAGCGGCTCCAGGAAGATCGAGGTGAAGTTGCGCTTGCCCGAGCCCCAGGTCGAGCGCCGATCGATGAGCTCGGGGCGGGCAAGCGTAAGGACGAAGAGCGGCACATCGCGCGACCATTCGACGAGGTACTCGACGAAGTCCAGCAGGGCGCTGTCCGCCCAATGAATGTCCTCGAAGAGGAGAACCGTCGGCCCCTTCTGCGCAAGCCGCTCGAAGAACATCCGGGCAGCCGCGAACAGGTTCTCCTGGTCCCCGATGGCGCCTTCCTCGAGCCCGAGAAGGTGCGCGAGTCGCGGCTCGACGAAGCGGCGCTCCTGCGGATCGGGAACGTGGTTCTCGAGCGCGGCTTGCAGCTTGGCAAGCGCCGAGACCGTCTCCTCGTCGTCGACGATGCCGGCGCGCCCGCGGATCATCTCGGCCAGTGCCCAGAAGGCGACGCCGTCGCCGTAGGCGAGGCAGCGGCCCGAGTGCCACCAGACATCTCCTACGAGACCGTCGATGTACTTCTCGAACTCCCACGCGAGCCGGGACTTGCCGATCCCGCCGATGCCGATGACGGAGACGATATGCGCGCGGCGATCCTCGGCAGTCGCGTGATAGAGCTCCTTGACGAGTCGTAGCTCGCGGTCCCGGCCGACGAACGGTGGCTCCAGCCCTGTCGATCTGGCCGCCCCTCCCCGCAGTCCGATGACCCGCAGCGCCTGCCAGAGCGGGACGGGCTCGGTCTTCCCCTTGAGCGAGTGAGAGCCTGCGTCCTCGAAGACGATCGCCGCCTCCGCGGCTCGTTTCGTCACCTCTCCGACGAGCACCGTTCCCGGCTCGGCCGCCGACTGGATTCGGGACGCGGTGTTGACGAGGTCGCCCGCGACCATCCCTTGACCCTCGGCACCGAGCGTCACCGCAGCCTCGCCAGTGAGCACTCCGGCGCGC